>DVKU01000071.1 GCA_018715825.1 Candidatus Avacholeplasma faecigallinarum | reverse complement strand
TTACCGTGTAATGCACGTAAGTAGTATAACTTAGCACGACGTACACGACCGTGACGAGTAACTTCAATTTTATCAACACGTGGTGTATGTAATGGGAAAGTACGTTCAACACCAATACCGTTACTAATCTTACGAACAGTATATGTTTCACTGATACCTTCACCACGACGCTTAATAACTACACCTTCAAAAATTTGGATACGTTCACGTGAACCTTCAACGATTCGAGCATGAACACGTACTGAATCACCAGCACGGAAATCTGGAATATCATTACGTAATTGAGATTCCGTAATCTTTGCGATTAATGGATTTACTGACATTAAAATCTTTCCTTTCACCGACATTCATGTCCAGTTGCAGCGGAATATCGTTATTATATGGCAAATAAGCCAATTAATAAAATATCATAATTTACTATAAAAGTAAAGAACAAATTTTATTTTTTATTCAAATTTGAATGATGCATTCCATATACAAAATAAATAATAATACCTATTATAAACCAAACCAACATTAGTAGTTTTGCATCAATATTTAAATTCCAAAATATTATAATTGACACTAATGCCGAAATAGCTGGTAACAAAGGATATCCTGGCATTTTAAATTTAGCTTCAGGTAGATCAATTCCTTCTCTCTTTCTCAGAGCATAAATCCCTATTGAAACAAAAATAAATGCCACTAAAGTTCCCGCTGATACTAATGTTGCAAGAAAATCGAATGGAAAAAAGGAAGCTAATATTAATGCACCTAATGAAATTGACCATAAAGCATTCTTAGGAACATGTTTAGTATTAATTTTCCCTAATTTTGGAGATAAAAGCCCGTCTCTACCAAATGAATAAATTAACCTAGATGAAGCCAATAAAATACCTATTAAAGCAGAAAATATACCTATTATAGCTACCAGAGATAATAAATTTGCTGTAAAATAATGTCCTGCTTTTCTTAATGCGAAAGCCGCTGGTTCAGCATTACCAGCATAAATACTATACTTAAACATTCCGACTAATACTAGGGAAACTAGTACAAAAAATCCTGTTCCTAAAAATAGAGTCCCTAATAATCCCTTAGGCATTGTTTTCTGTGGATTAATAGTTTCAGCTGTATTTGCTGCAATAGCATCAAAACCAACATAAGCAATGAATATTTGTGATGCACCTGCTAAAATACCCGTTAAGCCACCAAAATGTGTTCCAGCTTTATGAGCAGGAATAAATGGAACATAATTATCAGGATGGATAGCCGTTGCTCCCACTGCAATAAAAATAATAATTACTATTAATTTTAGCACTACTATTCCATTTTCTATCCTAGCAACTTGCTTTACACCTTTTGACAATAAGACAGTAACTAACAAAATTGCAAAAGCCGCTAAAACGTCAAAAATCTGTCCAGTATTAGGATTAAATCCCCAACTAAGAGCTACTGGCAAATAAATACCCATACTTTTTAAAAATCCTTGCATATAAGCAGACCAACCTGAAGCAACAAACGCTACAGAAATAAAATATTCTGCTAATAACGCCCAGCCTGCAACCCAGCCAAAGAATTCCCCAAAGAGTACGCTTATCCATGAAAAAGCAGATCCAGCAAATGGCAAAACAGAAGCCATCTCGGCATAAGCAAGTGCCGAAAGTCCAGCACCTATTGCTCCTATAATAAATGCCAACGGAACAGCAGGACCTGTATATTCAGCAGCTACAATACCTGGTAAAGTGAATATGGCAGTACCTACTACCATTCCAGTTCCCAAACCAATTAAATCTAGAGTTCTTAAACTAGGACTTAATTTTGAATCTTTCGCTGCATATAGTTTAGGATTTTGCTTTTGCGTTATTTTTTTTAAAAATGTTTTCTTATTCAAGATATTAACTCCTCAAAAGTAAATTTTTCCAATAATTTAGAAATTTCTATCACTTTTCCAGGATTAAGATTATGTTCTCCTAAAGATTTTTCCATCCAACTCATATCAAACCATTCATCAAATTTATATCCACTGTTATGGAAGGTTCCTACATGTCTGTAGCCTAATTTTTCATGAAATAAGATACTTCCTTTGGTTACATACTTGCTTTCTTCACTTGGATTAGTTATACAAGCATTTACATTTAAAATACCTTGCTTCTTTAAAAGATTCTCCAAAGCTTTATATAATTGCAAACCTAACCCTTTACCTCTACTATTTTCATCAACATATATAGATGTTTCTACGGACCAATCATATGCTTCTCTATTTTTAAAAGTGTTAGCATAGGCATATCCCATAATTTTACCATCTATTTCTGCTACTATATAAGGATACTTTTTTACTATACTAGCTATCCTGTTTTTAAACTCTTCTAATGTTGGCACCGTATATTCAAAAGTAATAGCTGTATTTTCCACATATGGGCGATAAATTTGCAAAATTCTTTCAGCATCATTTAAATTAACCAATCTAATTTTAGCCTTTTCCATGAATTTCCACATCCTTATCCCGTTCAAATTCTCTTAACCATTCTTTTTCCTTATCAGAAAATTCATAATTTTCCAGTAAATCTGGTCTTCTTTGATAAGTTCTCCTTAAAGATTCTTTTTTTCTCCATTCAGCAATCTTTTGATGATTCCCACTCAATAAAACTTCTGGGACTTCCATTCCTCTAAAATTAGATGGTCTTGTATATTGAGGATATTCCAACAATCCCATTGAAAAAGAATCACCTGAAGCCGATTCATTGTTTCCCAAGACATCTGGTAACAATCTTACGGTAGCATCAATAACTACCATTGCACCGAGTTCGCCACCAGTAAGGACAAAATCACCTAATGAAATTTCATCTGTAACCTTTGCTCGTATTCTCTCATCATATCCTTCATAATGCCCACATATAAAAGTTAAATGATCTTCTTTAGATAGCTCTTCAGCAACACTCTGATCAAATTTTCTTCCAGCTGGATCAAGTAAAATAACTCTACCTAAGTTACCATTTTTCTCTTCAATATTATCTAAAGCATCATAGATTGGCTGTGCTTGCAACAGCATTCCAGCTCCTCCACCGTATGGATAATCATCTACATGATTTTGTTTATTAGTAGTAAAATCCCTAAAATTTGTTACTTCTATGTCTAAAATATCTTTTTCTACTGCCTTACCAACAATTGATTCTGTCAAAGGGCCAAACATTTCTGGAAATAAACTTAAAATATCTATCTTCATTTTTAATCCAACCCATCTAATAATTCAATAATCACTTTATTTTGTTCTAAATCAATTTTTTTAATTACATCTTTAATAGCTGGTAATAAAAGATCACTTGATCCCTTACGTTTGACTACCCAAACATCATTAGCTCCAGGAGACATTATTTCTTTTATTACTCCTATATAGTTATTATCCTCACTAAAGACATCTAAACCTATAATTTGATGATGATAATAATTACCATCAGATAAACTTTCTTGCTGTTCTTCAGAAATTTCTAGTGTCTTTCCCTTTAAATTTTCTACTAGATTAATATTTTCCAACCCTTTAAAAGTTATCATTTCAAATTGTTTATGGGTTCTATAACTTTTAATTTCATAACTATTAATCTTTCCATTGTCTCTAATGTATAATATGTTTCCTGGCTTAAATCTGTCTTCAGGAAAGTCCGTCTTACTAATAATTTTT
>DVKU01000070.1 GCA_018715825.1 Candidatus Avacholeplasma faecigallinarum | reverse complement strand
CTTTGCGTTTTTATTTGTGGCTAAATAGTTTTGAATAATATCCATTTTTTCATCTGCCGAATACCATTTATGTTGTCCTTTTGGCATATTTTTTCTCCTACTCTTGTAATTTTATTTTAATTATAAGAGGTTTTGATTTGTTTTTGTATATGGAAATCTTTTATGCTTACTCTTTAATTGTAGTAATTTAGAAAGCATAGAAATTTCTGCTAGTGTAACCAGTATAGGGAATTCTGCCTTTTTGGAATGCAATAATTTGACATTGTATTGTGAAGTTTCAACCAAGCCAAGTGGCTGGCATTATTATTGGAATAGTTCAAATTGTCCAGTAGTATGGGATTATAAGAATAATAAATCTATAAATTTATAATTAAAAATACTTAATATAAAAACCTCCAAAATAGTAAACTCTACTTTGGAGGTTTTTTGTGTATATTAAAAGGGTTAATACTTTCTAATAATTTAGATGGTATTAACCCTAATTTATTCAAATATGTTGTTTTATTTTAAAGAAACTATAATTTATGCAAATGTTATAATTATTTGTCCAATATAGCCACTTGCTGTAGCTTCAAGAACAATATTACCAGCTTCAGTAATATTATAAACTCCAGTTGTGCTTTCAACTACATTTCCATTTAATGTTAAGGCAGAATTTACTTGATTTTGATAGTATACAACAGTAACTGTACAAGCACCACTAACCTCAAATGATATTTTACTTCCAGTATTGAATTTTAACCAATCACCATTATCAGCTGCTGAACCACCATTTGATTCAATAGTTATTTTTCCAAGTTTTAATTGTGGGTCAATTGCAGAATTATCATATACTATATAGTTAGTTGCAGCATTAGAAGTATCATCTTTAAATGAATATGTTACAGACTCAGAAATTGCATTATTAATTTCAGTTACATATACAACATCATAGGTGATTTCTTTATCACCAAAGGTAACTGTTACAGTATATGTATTTGGAGTTGTAATGTCAATTTGATGAGTAATTTGATATTCAGAAGCATCTAAAACCTTAATTGAAGAATCTGAATAATTTGCCTTTACTACAAGACTATCAGAAGTGAATGCTTCATTTACTTGAAATTAAGTTTTTTGTCCGGAAATAGTTAGTGATTCTAATACTTTGTCACTAGGAGCCTCTTGATTAGGTCTAATAGTAATTGACAATAAATACATTGTTTCTGTAGCTTCAAGTGTTACAACAGTTTCGCTAGCATAATATTGAGTAAAATTATCAGATGATGTTAATAAACCATTTAATGAATAACCATGATATCCAGGATATGTTGAAACTGTTACAGATGATCCAGCCGCAACTGTAAAGGTTATTTTAGCTCCTTTGTTTAATTGAGTATCTGATGTTCTAGCACTTATTTTACCAGCAGTAGCATCTAGAGTTAAATCACCTAAAGTTGAAGTAGTACCATTTAATTCTCCTGAATATGTATAGCTTGTTCCGCTTGTTGATGTTGTGCCATTAAAATTGTAATATGTATTATTATCTACGGCAACCTCATTAGCTGTTGGATCCCATGGAGTACCATAGCTAACATTACCATTGCTGATACCATAGATTACTTCAAAATTATTGTAGTTAGCTGCTACAGTAGCATCTGTTAAAACTGTACAACCAGCAACTGATTCTGTTATAGCACCATCACCAGTATTGTTATATTCAAAGAACTTAACTGTTGCATCAGTAGGGTTAATACCACTCATTGATACATAACGTTTATTCTTAGAATCACCTTGAACATAACCATTTTTAGAAATATGACCACCTAAATTAGAATTCATAACCATAACAGCAGCATAAGCGCCCCATGGTCTTGCAATAGCTGTATTTTGAGCATCTAATACTTTTTGAGCAGCTGTAAAGTCACATGCATCAAAGATTGCTCCATATTCTACAGAGTCGCTAGCTCCCTTATTGCAGCCTTTGAATGCTGTTATATATCCACCATCTGTATTATATTCAATAGGTGCATTGTTTTCATCAAATGTTTTTACTTTACCGGCATCAATAGAATGAATTTGGCATTGGTAGAAATAAGTTGTGTTGTTAGTACCAAAGATAAAGTCAGTTGTTCCTTGAATATATGTATTAGCGATATATTGACGTCCTGACATAAATTCTACTGTATCTTGATAACCTAATAGCTTACAATTATCCATGCTAAATTTATCAGCCTGAACTAATAAAGCTAAAGCTCTATGTTCAGAATAATTATAGCCAAATGCTTGATCAAATACTGTGGCATTATTCCAATAGTTAGAAATTGTTACATTAGATATTTTGCAATTTTCTGCAGCGTCACGAACATTTAATGTAGCAGTAGAATCAGTAACTTGGACAAATCCATTAGGGTCTGTTAAGCCATATAATGAATCCCATTCAATTATTGTTGATTCTTTATCAGCACCAACAATTTCAATGTTTGGCTTTGTAATTTCAATCTTTTCTCTATAAGTTCCTGCTGCTAAGGAGATTACTTTCTTAGAGTTATTATATTCAGCACCAATATTATCTATATAATCTAAAGCTTGTTGAATACTTGTAAACATATTGTAGCCTTCAACAACACTACCAACAACGCCTTCATAAGATTGATCTACCTTTAATTGAACAACTTCATTAACTACTGATGGTAATGTATCAACAACATAAACTTTAAATTGAGCAGTCTTAACCTTGTTATTTAAGGATAAAGACACTGTAATTGTTTTTTCTCCAGGAATAGAGCTATCAAACGATGTATCGATATCTAAAGTGTATAAATCAGCTGGAATATAGAAGCTTTCACTTTTACTATCTAATGATGCAAGAGCTGTAACAGTTAAATTAGAAGCATCAAATGTGTCATTAGTTTTATATACACGTTTAACACTATCATTAAAGTATACACCATTGCCCCATTTATTATTTGAAATTTTTGAAGTGTTTATAAAGTCTAATTCGATTTCATCAAACTCATAAACATTTACTGTAAATGATTGTTGTTCATAATTTTTATAAGAAACAATTATTTCATATGTTCCAGGAATAGTAGAATTATAATTTTCAGAATTTATAGTAACATTAGAATCATTTATATCTAGGGTTTCAGTTCTACCATTACCATAAACCTTGTTTAATTGAATAGATGATGAATCATATTCTTGACCTTCAATATAATCAACAACACCATTAGCAACTATTTCAAAGCCAGTTTCTTCAGCCTTTTCAACTTCGCATGTCATTTCGATTAAGAAGACATCAACTGTACCACTAGGTCTTGTAATTTTATATTCACCTGCAGTTACTTCAACATCAAGTTTAACAACAGGGCTACCTTCATTTGTTCCGGCAAAATTAATATTGTCAGGCTCGCCTCCAGTTTTAGTAACAGTAATATTTTGAGTTACAGCACTTGATGAACCATTTTGAACATACATAGAGAATACACCATCTCCAGGTACATTAATAGTTATTGTATCAGCGCTAGCTCCCAATTTAATAGATTGCTTAAATGATTTATTATTTTATGGATTTTCACTATCAGTATAATTTTTTGAACGAGATCTTACTTCAGTATTACCACTAATAGTGTAATTTCCTACAATTGTTTCAGTTGCAGGCTTGCCAACTGTTAAATCATCAGCGAGAAGATTATAACTAACTCTTTCATATCCTTTTCTAATCCAATCGGCATAAAGAGTTATGTTGCCTGTAAGTGCACTACCAGCAACGGCTGGAGTTTTTAAAGCTTCATCAGTATACCATCCTAAGAAATCATAGTTTTCATCGGTTGGTGTTGGAAGTGTTGCAGGAAGAGATGCTGCAGTAGTTTTATCAATTGCCTCTCCATGGCCATTTAGAACATAGTTGATTTCATATGTAACTTCTAGTTGAACTGCTTCCCATTTAGCATATAGGGTAATATTAGAAGTTATAGCTGTATCAAAAGAGAATTCTTTTGTTAAAGCCTCATCAGTGTACCATCCTATAAATTTATAATCAGTTTTAGAAGGATCACTAGGTTTAGTAGCTTTGTTACCTGTTTCAATTTTTTGTTCTGAAACTGCACTACCACCATTTGTGTTAAATGTTACTGTATAAGTTTGCTTTTCATTTTCGTTTTGATTTTGATTTGGATCATCATTAGGCTCATCATTTGTTTTACAGCTCGCTATTGATAGCATAGCACTAGCTGCTAATAATCCAATAAGTACTTTTCTTTTTTTCATAAAAATAATCTCCTTTTTAAAATTCAAAGATATTATAGCATTATTAAAGTAGAAAAGTAAAGCGTTTACATTAAAAATAATTAATATTTTCTAAATGAATAAAAAAAACATGTAAGAACCAAAAAGGTATCTTACATGCTTTAGTTTATGCAGTTTTTATAACTAAATTATCAATTCCAAAGCTTCTAGATGCAGAACCTGCAGTTTGAAACTTTATACCTGTGATTTCTTCACAATTTATGGTTGTGTTTACAGTATTACCATTGATATCGATTGTTAAACTGTTATTATCAAAGTCAATAGTTAAAGTAATTGTGTATGTTGTGTTTGCAACCATTGCATTACTATCTATTTGATTAACAGTAGTACCATTATCTAGTGTATAGCCTAAACATTTACTATCATCAGTTCTAATTCCTAAAACTGTATTCATATTAGAATCTACAAGATGAATAGGAGTCCATTTACCATTTGATGTTTGAGGTATGAAATCTAAGCTAATTTGAACTTTACCAGTTGAATAACTATCAAATATATAATAACCATAAGTAGTAGCTAGAGATTCATCTATGATATTTAATGTACCATTAGAAATATTCATTTGATTATTAGTATTATCTCCACCAGATGTATAGCTATAATATAAGCCTTTGCCAGTAGGATTAGATGTTATCTCAGTAATTGTTTTATTAGCTTCGAAATTATCTGTTAAAACTGTTTGCCAAGTTGGTGTTGGATTATCTTCTGTGCTATCATTATTACCCTCATTACCTACAAAGCTTCCAGATAATACACCAGAATTATTTATACAATCTGTTTTAGCTGTTTGAGCATCAGTTAAGTAGCTTACATTAGATTTCTTATTAGTAGAATCATAATAGAATAAAGATGAATTTGTATCAAAGCTTGAATAATCAACGCCATCAATATTACATCCATTAGATACTGTTGCTGTACGGTTTGTTACAATTGTAGCACCTTCATAGCTTGAAGATGGATTTTTAGTAGTTGATGCATAATAATCATTATATGATTTAATAGCTGGATAATAATTTTCTTCCGCAACAACAGTAGCTCTTGGTTTTGCAGAATAACCATCAAAATAGTTAGCTTCACTTAAGGCAAATGCATTTGCTCTTAAATCTAGAGTTGCTGATGACTTACCATTTTCTGCATAGTAGTAGTTGTTATAAATATGCATATTAGCTTGTCTACCAAGAGGAAGTCTACTTTCAACATTATTATAATAATTATGATGGAAAGTAAAGTCTAATTGAATATTAGTATCACCGCCACCAACAAGACCAGTCTTTTTACAATTATTATATTTATTATAAGAAGCAGTTACACCACGGCAATATTTGAAATCCATAGCACCATCACCAGCATACTTATCTCTTTCACCAGAAATATCCCAGTTATTATCTCCTCTATTAAATGTACAATTATGAATCCAATAACCTGTATAGGTATTGTGTTTATCCTTAGTACCTTCAAAACTACATGCATCTTCTGGATTAGATGTAAAAGTAATATTTTTTATTTCCACATTTTTACAATTTTTAAAAGTAAATCCCCATTGGAAAATTTCAGCATCTGTACCAATACCTTCAATAGTTAAGCCTTTAGATATACCTTCTACATCTAGCATATTGAAGTAAGAGTCATCATCATATACCTTTTTACCTTGAAGTTTTGGATATTCACTGCCCTTATATGTAGTAGTTTTTACACTTGTAGAACCTGTTTTTTCTAATTTCAAACCAGTTTCAGTTGTTAAATATGTATATGACACGCCATCTTTTTTATCCATATATTGATTTTTTAAACCAACAAGATTTTCACCATAAGTAGTTTCAAGTTCATTATTAAAGAAGTCACTAGAAAGATTAGAATTATCAGTTAATCTAGGTTCATTACTCTTTTCTTTGTACTGATTAGTAGTAATCTTACCAATAATACGAATAACTACTGGTTTTTTATAGCTATCTAATGATTGAAGTATAGCTACTAAACCTGTTTTACCATTATATGTAACTGTATTTTTAGTTTCATTTGTTACATAAATAATATCAGCATTATCTTTTAAAGAACCATCATCATTATAAGCACCAATTGCATTATCGGCACTTACAAAATGAGCATAACCTGATCTATCAGCTTCATATACTATAATATTAGATATCGTTTTAGTAATATTTTGATCTTTTATATCAATTTTTACATCATAATTGCCTTTTATTAAACCTACGATATCAACTCTAATTGTAGTGTCATTACTACGAATTAATTGTGAATCTACTGTTGTATAGGTAGATGAAGTTGAATTTTTATAAGAAACTGTATAATTATCAAGGCTTAAAGCATTTATTTTGCTAAATTCAACGTATAGACCTTCATTATATCCTTTATAATCTGTGACAGTAATAGAATTTACATCTCCTATATCCTCAATCCATTTAGCATATAGGGTAGTATTTTCTATGATTTTATCAGATGTAAAATCAAATTCATCAGTATATTCTAAATCAGTGTACCATCCAACAAATTTATAATTAGTTTTTGTAGGATCTGTTGGTTTATCTGGTGTAGTATTATATTCTACTGTATCAGTTGATATAACACTATTATCACTATCTTTATAAGTAACTGTGTATTTATTAGCCTCAAATTTAGCATATAAACTTATGCTTTCTGTTATAGGTGTTGTTATAACAAATTCATTTGTATAATTTGCATCAGTATACCATCCCTTAAATGTATATCCAGTCTTTGTAGGATTTGGAGCATCTTGGATAGTTTGATTTTCAATTACATTTTCAGTACTACTAACAGTACCATCTACATAATAAGATACGACAAACGTAGTTTTTTCATCATCACTATTGTTTCCGTTTTCGTTGTTATTGTTTTCATTTTCATTTGGCTTTTCATTGGTATTATCGTTGTTTGGAGTTGTATTACAAGCAGTAATGCTTATTAGGCCTCCTAAACAAACTAAAGCCAAAACAAAATTTAAAAATTTCTTCATTTTATCCCCCTCTTGATTTTAAAAAGACAATTAAATTATAGTATTGTATTATTAAAATGTAAAGTTGAAAGTTGTTTCATAAAATGTTAAAATAAGCTATATATAAGGATGGTGGTTTAATGTTTGCACGCTTAGAAAGAACAAAAGTTTTTCGCGACCCCCTATATGGTTATATAGTTGTAGATTATAAAATAATAAGTGATCTTATAGATACTAAAGAAATTCAAAGATTAAGAAGAGTTCGTCAACTTAGTGGAGTAGCTATGGTTTTTCAAACTGCAGAGCACTCTAGATTTACTCATTCTTTAGGCTGTTATCAAATGGCTAATTTAGTTTTACAAAATGTAGAAGGAATAGACGTTTTAAATGAGTATGAAAAGGTGGTGTTTTTA
Organism: Candidatus Avacholeplasma faecigallinarum; assembly: GCA_018715825.1. GTDB lineage: Bacteria > Bacillota_I > Bacilli_A > Acholeplasmatales > Anaeroplasmataceae > Anaeroplasma > Anaeroplasma faecigallinarum. The sequence continues at coordinate 6,535 of DVKU01000070.1, read as the reverse complement.
TGCTCAGCCTTATTACATGATATTGGTCATGGACCTTTTAGTCATGCCTTTGAAAATGTTATTCAAACTTCTCACGAAGAAATGACTGTTAAGCTGATATTAAATTCGAAAACAGAGGTAAATAAGGTGTTAAGTAAAGTGCCATCTTTAGCAAGTGATGTAGCTAATGTTATTGCTCACGGTGGAAAATTTCCTCTAATTGAAGCACTTGTTTCCTCCCAATTAGATGTTGATAGAATGGATTATTTATCACGAGATGCCTATTTTACTGGTGCCGCTTATGGTCATATAGATTATTTTAGAATTCTTAGAAGTATGAAAATAGTTAATAAAAAGGTACTTGTAAGAGCTAGTGGTGTACATTCTATTGAATCATATTTGATGAGTAGATACCATATGTATTTCCAAGTTTATTACCATCCTGTTGCTAGAGCATATGAATGTCTTTTAGAAGGTATTTATTCTAGATTAAAGGATTTAGTTAGTAATGATCAGGAGGTTGACGCCTCTATAGATTCATTTATTAGTGTCTTAAAAAATAATGATGATATTGATTCATATATCGATTTAGATGATGCTTATGTAAATGGATTTATTAAACAATTAACTAAATCTAAGGATAAAATATTAAATACTTTAGCTAATGCTTTTCAAAATAGACATTTGTTTAATTTTATTGATTTAGCTTATGAGCCAAATCCTGAGTTGATTGCTGAAATTAAAACAAAGTATAATAATGAATTAAAAAAATATTATTATAAGGAAGCAAAGGTTTCTGCTGTAGCTTATCTTCATAGTAAGAAAAGTGATATCAATGATATTAAGGTTTTACTACCAAACAATCAGGTAAAATCTTTAGATCAATACTCACCAATAATTAAAAGCTTAACGCAATCAAGTTATAAAATGGTAGAAAGAATATATTATTTTGAGGATTAAAATGGATATTATAGTTGTAGAAGGAATTCATGATGAATCAAAAATAAAATCAGTTTTTCCTGATGCTTATTGTATTATTACAAATGGAAGAGAAATAAAAAAACAAACTATCGAATACCTACAAAAGTTGAGCGAAAATAATAATATAATTGTATTTACAGATCCTGATTCTCCAGGAGAAAAAATTAGAGGTATTATAGATAGCTCTGTTAAAAATTGTAAACATGCATTTTTAAGAAAAAAGGATTGTATTAGTGCTAATAAAAAGAAGGTTGGAATTGAACATGCCTCAAAAGAAGCTATTAAAGAGGCTTTAAATAACGTTTATACAATGACTAGTCAACAAACAATTACTATGAAGGAATTATTTGAATTAGGTTTAAACGGCTTAACAAACAGTTCTAATATGCGAGCTATGATAGCTGATTATTTAAATATTGGTAAACCGAATTGTAAATCATTTTTAAAAAGAGTAAATAGTTTAGGATTAGCGAAAAAGGACATCGAGGAAATAATATGCAAAATAAGATAGGTTCTCAAGCATTTGTTAATAAAACTTTAAATGAAAATAACTTACATGCTAAAAAAAAATTTGGTCAAAATTTTTTGACAGATCAAAATATTTTAAATCAAATTGTCGAGGCATCAGATTTAGATAGAGATACGGCAGTTATAGAAATTGGACCTGGGCTTGGAAGCTTAACAGAAAGACTATGTGAAAATGCTGGCTTTGTTTTAGCTTATGAGATAGATACACAGTTAATCCCTATTTTACATAAAAATTTAGCAAGGTTTACAAATTATGAAGTGGTTAACGAAGACATTTTAAAGGTAGATATTAATAAAGATATTAGTGAAAAATTAGGAAAGTTTAAAAAAATTCATCTTGTTGCAAATTTGCCATACTATATTACTACCCCTATTATTTTAAATTTGTTATCTCAAACAAAGAAAATTCAAAAATATATAATGATGATGCAACTTGAGGTTTGCGATAGAATATGTGGTAAGCCAAAAACAAAAGATTATAATGCCTTAAGTGTAGTAATTCAGTATCGAGCTATGGCTAAAAAGGTATGTAAGGTACCTAGAAGTGTATTTATTCCTCAACCTAATGTCGATAGCGCAGTTGTCAAATTGCAATTATATGAGGTTGCTAAATATAAAGCGAAGGATGAACAATTCTTTTTTGAATTTATAAGAGAATGCTTTACTCAAAGAAGAAAAACTTTAATCAATAACTTATCAAATAAATACGATAAGAATAAGGTTTTACAAATTTTAAAGGAAATTAATTTAAATCCAGCAATTAGAAGTGAAGAATTGACTATTGAACAGTTTATTTATATTGCTGATAGACTGAAATAATTAATTAGAATAATCATAAATTGCAATTTTTGATTATTCTTTTTTTACTTTATGGTAAAATATTGATGTAACAAGTGGAGGTCTATTATGAAAATAATATTAGAAAATCTGACAAAAACATTTTATAACAAAAAAAATAATACAGCAGTTCATGCTGTAGATCATTTAAACGTAGAGATACCAGATGGTAAGCTTATTGGCTTATTAGGTCCATCCGGCTGTGGAAAATCTACTACTTTATATTTAATAAGTGGTTTACAAACACCAACTGAGGGACATGTGATATTTGATAACAATGACGTAACTAAATTAGGTGCAGATAAAAGAGGAATAGGACTAGTATTTCAAGATTATGCCTTATATCCACATATGAGTGTTATTCAAAATATTATGTTTCCGTTGATAAATTTGAAATATCCTAAAAAAGAAGCTTATCAAAGAGCTGTTGAAGTAGCTAAACTAGTTCAACTTCAAGATTATCTTGATAGAAAGCCTAATGAATTATCAGGTGGTCAGCAACAGCGTGTTGCTATAGCAAGAGCTTTAGCTAAAAAGCCAAATGTTTTGTTGTTAGATGAGCCTTTATCAAATCTAGATGCTAGATTAAGATTAAAAACTAGAGAGGAAATTAAACGTATTCAAAAGGAAACAGGAGTTACCACAATCTTTGTAACTCATGATCAAGAAGAGGCAATGAGTATTTCTGATTGTATTATCCTAATGAAGGATGGGGTTATGCAACAAATGGATGAGCCTCAAAATGTTTATGATGATCCTTGTAATTTATTTGTGGCCAAATTTTTAGGTACACCTCCTATTAATGTTTTTGAGGGAAAGATAGAAAATAATAAGGTTTATATTGGCGATGAGGCCATAATGGATTTTAATTGTGAGGATAAAAAAGTCTATGTTGGTATTCGTCCTGAAGCTTTTATAATTGATGATAATGGATGCTTAACATTAAATATGAAAAGTGTAGAAATTATGGGTAGAGATTGTTCTATTTTAACAACACATCCTAATTCTTTAAATGAAACAATTCGTTGTATAATTTCTAGTGATAATTTTTCATATGGTAAAGATAGTATCAAATTTAATTTAAAGACTAAAAAGGTTTTAATATTTGATTATGAAACAGAAGAAAGGATATATGCTTATGGAAAATAGAAATAATTTAAAGGCATGGATTTATTTACTTCCAGCTCTATTTTTCCTAGGCTGTTTTATGTTATATCCGTTAGTTGATGTTGTAATATATTCTTTTGAAGAGAATTTTAAATTTACTACTCAAACTTTCACTGGTATTGGCTTTGGAAATTATGTTTATATATTTAGAGATTATAAATTTATTCAAGCCCTAAAAAACACAACCTTATTAGTTGTAATTACCGTCCCTATTTCAACTATTTTATCTTTATTAATAGCTGTTGCCCTAAATTCTATTAAGCCATTAAAAAAGGTTTTTCAAACAATATTTTTCTTACCATATGTTACAAACACATTAGCTGTCGGTTTGGTTTTTATGATAATGTTTGATTTAACACCAGATACTATTGGCTTAGTGAACTCTGTTTTAGGTTGGTTTCATATCAACCCAGTTGATTGGTTAAATGGAGCCTATTGGAGTAAAATATTTGTTTTATCTTTATATATCATTTGGAATGTTATGCCTTTTAAAATACTAGTTTTAGTTGGTGCTTTACAATCTGTTAAAAAGGAGTATTATGATGCAGCCAAAATCGATCATGCCTCAAAATTTACAACATTTCGAAAAATTACTGTACCAATGATTTCACCAATGATATCTTATTTAGTAATAACAGGCTTGATTGGTTCTTTTAAGGAATATAATAATGCCGTTGGTATTTTTGGAAGTGATTTAAATTTCTATGGAATGAATACAATCGTTGGTTGTGTTTATAATTATTTATATTCAGTAACAGGCGGATATCCATCAAGAGCAGCGGCTGCCGCAATAGTTTTATTCGGTATAATTATGGCTATAACAATTGTTAATCTTCTTATCAGTAAGAAGACTGTCCATTATTAAAAGGTGGTGTAATCATGCAAAAAAATAATTACAAAGCTTTAGAAAACAAAGAAAAACAAAAGAATATAGTTTTACTAATTTTAATTTATTTATTTTTGATAATAGCTGCTTTATCAGTTCTATTTCCATTTTACTGGATGATTGTTACATCATTTAAAACATTAGCTGATTATACACAAGAATCTGTTCCTGCCTTTATTCCAACTACACTAACATTTGAAAACTATGTAACAGCATGGGTGTCAGTTTCTTTAGGAAGGTATATGATAAATACAGTAATATTTTCATTGACAACCACTGCCATTTTAGTAATCGTTTGTATTTTAGCAGCATTTGCTTTTGCTAGACTACAATTTTATGGAAAAAATATTGTTTTTACAGTCTTCTTGGCTACAATGATGATTCCAATGGAATTATTTACTATAACAAACTATGCTACTATTGTTAATTTAAATCTTAGAAATACTTTTGTTGGTTTGATTTTCCCATCAGTAATTTCAGTATTTTATATATATTTGTTACGTCAAAATTTTATGCAGGTTCCAGATAAAATATATTATGCAGCAAAGGTAGATGGAACAACTGATTTAAAATATTTATTTAAAATTTTAGTTCCACTTTCTAAACCTACTATTATATCCATTGCAATTTTAAAATTTATTGAATGCTGGAATTCATACGTTTGGCCACGCTTAATTACTACAGATGAATCGAAGTTTTTAATTTCTAATGGAATACAAACACTTCGTACATCAGGCTTTGGCCGTGAGAATATTCCAGCAATGATGGCTGCTGTAGTATGTGTTTCAATTCCACTTTTAGTTTTATTTGCTGTGTTTAGAAAGCAAATTATGAGTGGTGTATCTAGAAGTGGTTTAAAGGGGTAATAATATGAAAAAAATAATTTCATGCTTAATCTTAATAGTGATGATCATTAGCTTGGCCTCTTGTCATGGTAGAATGGGAATGCCTAATTTTGTATGTCCCTATGAATTTGATGATTCTCAAGATTATACCATAACCTTTTGGGCTAAAAATGATAGTAATCCTACCCAAAGAAGAATCTATGAGAAGGCAATTAGCGATTTTGAAGCTATTTATCCTAACATTCATGTAGAAATTTCACATTATGCATCTTATCCAGAAATATATGAGGCTGTCATTCAAAATATTGGTACTAATACTACACCTAATGTGGCAATATGCTACCCAGATCATGTAGCTACCTATTTAGAGGATAAGACTAGAATTGTAGAATTAGATGAATTAATTAATAACCCTCAGTATGGACTAGGTGGAAATAAATTATTATTTGAAAGTCCTTCGATATCTGAATTTGTATTGGAGTATTTAATGGAGGGTTACATTAAGATGGATGGAATTGAAAAGCTTTATTCCTTACCATTTATGCGTTCAACTGAGTGCTTGTATGTTAATAAAACATGGCTTATCGACCATGGCTTTGAAATTCCTGAAAATAATATTTTCTCTTGGGATTATATATGGGAAATATGTAGAAAGGCCTATGAGATTGATAAGGATATGATTCCTTTGATTTATAAATCTAGCGATAATTTCTTCATTGAATTAGCATATCAAAATAATTATGGTTATACTGATGCTGACGGAAATATATTGTTTAGTAACGATGACAATAAAAAAATGGTTCAAAATTTAAATGATTTATATAAAGAAAATTTATTTGTTACTTGGCAAAACACAGGATTATATCCAGGAGATAAATTTAATAAGGGTGAAACTATATTTGGTATAGATTCATCAGCTGGATCAACCTGGATTGGACCATCATCTCCACTTGGGGCTGCAGGTAATAAGGATTTTGAAGTATTAGTCACAACAATACCACAGGTTGATGTTAATAATCCACTTGTTATTTCTCAAGGCCCATCATTATGCTTATTTAATAAAGAAAATCCTCAAGAGGTATTAGCTTCATGGATATTCTTACAGTTTTTATTGACTAATGATACTCAAGTTAATTATGCTAAAACAGAAGGCTATTCTCCTGTTACAACTAATGCAATTAACTCAAAAGAATTTCAAGATTTCTTAAATTCTGATGATACTTATAGTGTTCAAAGAGATGCTATTTTAAATGTAATCGAATATAAATCAAAAACTTTTATAACTCCTGCCTTTAATGGTTCTACCTTGGTA
>DVKU01000069.1 GCA_018715825.1 Candidatus Avacholeplasma faecigallinarum | reverse complement strand
GGTGTTGGTAAAACAGAGTTAGCCAAAGCTTTAGCTGACGCACTATTTGATAGTGAATCACATATTATTCGTATCGATATGAGTGAATATATGGAAAGCCATAGTGTGGCTAAACTTATTGGTGCACCTCCAGGATATGTTGGTTATGATGAAGGCGGTCAATTAACCGAAAAGGTACGTAGAAATCCATATTCTATAGTATTATTTGATGATATTGAAAAAGCTCATCATGATGTATTTAATATTCTACTACAAATTCTTGATGATGGTAGATTATCTGATTCACAAGGACGTACTGTTGACTTTAAGAATACTATTATTATAATGACATCAAATTTAGGTAGTGAAATATTACTATCTGATCAAAGTGATAAGATTGCAAAAGTTCAACAAATATTAAAACAAAACTTCAAACCTGAATTCTTAAATCGTATCGATGAAATTTTGTTCTTCAATCCTTTAAATAAGGAAGTTCAATATAAGATTGTTTCTAAATTATTAAAAAATTTAGATATGCGTCTACTTCAACAATCTATTAATATAACGTTTACTGATAATTTAAATCAATATATTCTTGATCAAAGTTATGATGCTGAATATGGTGCTCGTCCAGTAAAGCGTTATATCCAAAAGTATATTGAGACCTTTATTGCAACTAAAATAATTAAAGGTGAGATTAAACCAAATATTCCTTATGTGTTAGATTATCTAAACAATGAATTAAGAATCATAATTAAGTAAAAAAAGTCATAGTATATAAGCCCTTATAGGGTAAAATATACTATGGCTTTTTTTTATTGTAAAACATCTAATATCATATCCAAATCTAAATTCGTTTTGTCAATAGTCTTAATATCATTAGTATAAATCAATTTATCATCTAAATAGATTTCTATAACAGCATTTTGTTTTAATAATCGAACTTTAATTTTAACTTTTTCATATTCATTTTTTTTAAGTGGTATAACTATATCATCATTTACTAGTAAGTAATAATCTACTTCTAAAGTTGGATCATAAATACCCTTTTTTAAAACAACCACAAAATCATATTGAGATAATTGCTTAATTATATTTCTATGAAAATTCCAATCATCACTTTTATTTATCGTAACTATTATGACATTCATATTATCATTTAAATAGTTGCTTACTAATATGCGTTTACTTTTTTTAGTATATCCTGTTTTACCCCAAATAAAATCATCATCACCAATAACCAATTTATGCTTGTTTGACCAGCTATAGCTAGATAAATTTGTCTTACATGAATATGAGTGAGCACTAGCAATATCCACAAATACTTCGTTTTTGCTGGCATATGCTGCAAGTAATGCCATATCGTAGGCTGTTGATATATTATATTCTCTTTCATCTAAACCTGAAGCGTTGGCAAATACTGAATTTTTCATTCCTATTTCTTTAGCTAGCTCGTTCATTTGATAGATAAATAGGTCACTATTATTAAAGCTTAAAGCTGAAGCAGCATCATTTGCCGATCTAAGCATCAGGGCATAAATAAGATCTCGTCTTGTTAAAATCTCGTCTTTTTTTAAATAAACCTTGGAACCAACTTCTTTTGTATCACTATCACTAATAACAATATTCTCATCTAGATTATAGTAGGTTATGGCTGTTAATGCTGTTAATATTTTAGCAGTTGACGCAACTAAAAGCTGATTATGGATATTTTCACCAGATAAAATTCGTAAAGAGTTTTTTTCTATCGCTATATAACTACTACTTTTATTTACAAATGTAGCTGAAGTTGTAAAAAGTAAAAATATTGGTAAGACTAATAGTATTAATTTTTTCAATGATATCACCATAATACTATATGAAATAGTTTTAAAAAAAATGTCTTATAATAAAATATCCCTAAACTCTTCTTAAAAGACAAAGTTTAGGGATATTTTTAATCTAATTCATTAATATTATTGTTCTTATTCTTTTTGCGCATATAAATAACTAATTGATAAGCAATCGCTAAACCACAAACAAATAAACCTATACCTAAAAGTAAATCTAGTAATGGGAAACTACCACCATCAAACCAATCAGTATATACAACCAACATATCAGTATTAATAAACAAAGCTAAAACTGAACCAATCGAAAGGCCTATAAAAACAAAATACATTAAAGTTTTATGTTTTTCTATCACATGATTTATAAACTTACTAACAACAGCACAACCTAAAAGAAAACCTATTATTAAAAACATATATATAAGCAATACTTCCGGACGATTTTTAATATAATCCAATTTCAAAGAATTCATTATCGGTATAAAATACCCAAAGGCCATCAATGTAGCAGTTGCTGAACAACCAGGAATGAATTGAGTAGCAGCCACTAAAAAGCCTAAGAGTAAGTACATACATACTGATGGAAAATTTAAGACTAATTTATTTTCAGGTGCATCCAACTTAGTAGATACAAGCATTGAGACTATCGCAATAGTAAGAGGAATTAAAATACCAATAATTAATAATAAAACATGTTTCTTTTCTGTTTTAACATCTCTTATTTCATCCTTTAAAGATGGAAGGGCACCAACCATTAAACCAGCAAACAAAGCTACAATAGCAAATGGAATTAAATCTATTAGCTTTTGAATCGTGAAAAAGCCAAAAACTATACCTATAATAGCACCTAGTAAAATTGGGCCTAAAAATAAAATACTATACTTAAACTTTTTTATGAAATTAGCTACACAAAATAAAATTTTATTATATAATTTAAAAATAATTGCGATTGTAGAGCCACTTACTCCAGGAATTATAACAGCAAGGCCTATAAAAAATCCTAATATTATTCTTTTTAATATACTATCTTTTGCTTCTACTGCATTTTTTTCCATTTAAATCACCTTTTTTTTCGCTTACAAATGCATTATATCATACTATTTTAAAAAATACACCTATAATTTATCCTAACATAACATCTAAGATCATCATTATACAAAAGCCTATACTAAAGCCTATTGTTCCATAAACACCATAACAAAATGGAGTTAATTCGTTAATCACTACATAAAGCATTGCCCCGGCTGCAAAAGCTAATGTATAAGGTAAGATTGGTTGAATTATAAATATTAAAAATATAGCTACTACACTGGCAATAGGCTCGACTACACCTGATAAAAAGCCATAAAAAATTGCCTTAGGCTTTGATTTATACTTTAACATATTTAAGGAAATAACGCTACCCTCAGGTATGTTTTGTATTCCAATTCCTATTGCTAATAAAAATGCCGTTGACATATAGCCTATGTCATTAGTAAGAGCTAATGCAAAGGCAACTCCGACACTAAATCCTTCTGGTATATTATGAATTATTACTGAAAAATTCAGCATATTAACATTTTTATCCTTCATTAAAAAATCAAATAGTAGTAAAAACAATATCCCAATAATTAATCCTATGGATGCCGGTATAAAACAAGTAAATTTATTTTCGCCGGATAATTCTATAGCTGGAATAATTAAACTCCAAATGCTAGCTGCCATCATAACGCCTGCGGCA
>DVKU01000068.1 GCA_018715825.1 Candidatus Avacholeplasma faecigallinarum | reverse complement strand
AGGTAATTGCCAGGCTTCTCTTTGAATTTTAATATTAAAATTAGATGTTGCCTGCACAGCTCAGTTGGTTAGAGCACTTGACTGTTAGTCAAGGTGTCATAGGTTCGAGTCCTATTGCGGGCGCCATTTTTTTATATTTCAGTATATTTTTATCCTGTTTTTTTTATTTATACAAATACATATTATTTTATAGTTTTATTTTTTCTTAATTGTTCAACCTGCTCAGGCGTAAAATAATTCTTACCCATATAATCAACTCATTTCTTATAATTTTATTATACAACGACAAAAAGACCCTACAAAGTAGAATCACGTTTTTTTTAATGTGTCTACTTTATAGGGTCTATTTTAAGTCTATCCATAATTTTTTATTTATTTAAACTATTTTTTCTCAACCAAAATTTTTTTAAGCTTGGCAAATCTTGGAAGACCATCCTCTAATGGAGCTTTGCAATCACCTTGAATAAGAGGAAGAGCATAGTCTATATAATCTTGAGTTAATCCAGTTCCGTCTGGAGTAATCCATTCAAGAGGTACTTTTTTCTCAGCATTAGCAACATCAGCAAGTGGTATTCTTATATATTCACATTCATATTTACCATTATTCATATGTCTTTTAAAGCCAATCATATAATCAGTTACACCTTCACAAGCAGCTTTAACGGCTTCACTTCCAGCATTAAATGCCTCTTCTACATCCACTTTAGAAGCTAAGTGTTGTGCACAACGCTGTAATAATGAAAATTCAATTGCTCTAACTTTCACATTCATTTTATTTTTTAATAAATCAGCTAAAATAGAAGCAGTACCACCTAATTGTTTATGGCCAAAAGAATCTTGTGCAATGTTATCAGATACTAATTCAGGGACATATTTACCATCCTTAGTTTTTATACCTTCTGATACAGCTATTAAAACCTTTCCATTATTTTGCTTATAAACTCTTTCAACATCTTGGTAGAACTTATCTAAATCAAATGGTATTTCAGGTAAATAAATTAAATCTGGTCCACATCCTTTGTATGAAGCCAAGGCAGAAGCAGCAGTTAACCATCCAGCGTTTCTTCCCATAACCTCAACTATAGAAACCATAGGAGTATCATATACTGTAGCATCGCAACGTAATTCCATAAATGAGGTTGCTACATATTTAGCAGCAGATCCATATCCAGGACAATGATCTGTTGCCCACAAGTCATTATCTATTGTTTTAGGAACTCCCATACAAAAACATTCATATCCAGAATCTTTAAAGAATTTAGATACCTTATTGCATGTATCCATAGAATCATTACCGCCATTATAGAAGAAATATCTTATGTTATATTTTTTGAAAACTTCAAGTAGTCTTTTATATTCGCTATCATCTTTATCTAATGGCTTAAGCTTATATCTCACTGAACCAATAGATGATGATGGAGTTGTTTTTAAAAGCTCTAATTCTTTTAAATCTTCTTGATTAATATCATAAAATTCTTCGTTTAAAATACCCTTTATACCATGAGCAGCTCCATAAACTCTGGTAATATTTGGTTGCTTAAGCGCCTCGATAAAGACTCCAGCTGCAGAAGCATTGATGACAGATGTTGGACCTCCTGATTGTCCAATAATTGCTGCACCTTTTAAATTATTCATAACTATCTTTCTCCTTAAATTGTTTTTTAGCTAAAAGCTATAACCTTAATTAAATTCTAGATTAAATTATCGATAATGTCAAGAAATTACTAGATTAAAAATTCATCATAAAATGATTATTTTTTGTGCTTAAATAAATAATTTTCTTGAAGGTGTCAAAAATTGTGATATAATGGTACATGGAGTGATGTTGAATGAGAATAGGTGTATTAACATCTGGTGGCGATGCTCCAGGAATGAATGCTACAATACGTGCAGTTGTTAGAGCTGCGATTGCTTCAAACGACAAAATTTTTGGGATTTTTGACGGCTATAGAGGTTTAGTTGAAGGAAAATTTCAAGAGTTTTCTAGAAAGGACGTTTCAGAAATTTTAAATAAGGGTGGTACCATATTAGGTACAGCTAGACTTCCTGAGTTTAAATATGAGACAGTTCGTCAATTGGCTGTAAAACAGCTTCAAAAAAATGATATTGAGGCATTAATATGTATTGGTGGCGACGGAACATACACAGGTGCTCTTCGTTTGCATGAAATGGGAATAAAAACTATTGGTATACCAGGTACCATCGACAATGATATAGCTTCGACTGATTTAACTATTGGGTTTTCAACTGCATTGAATACAGCATGTGAAGCTATAGATAAACTTAGAGATACCTCATCATCACATCAAAGATGCTCAATTATTGAGGTAATGGGAAGATATTGTGGTGATTTGGCATTATATTCAGGAATATGTTGTGGTGCTGAGTACATAATAACAAATGATACTGGCTTTGATAAGCAAAAGCTATTAGAAGATTTGAAGCAAAATCGATTAGCTGGTCGTAGACATGCCATTGTAGTTATATCTGAGCATCTAACTGATGTTTATCAATTAGCTAAAGAAGTAGAACAATATTCAGGCTATGAGTGTCGTGCTACTATTTTAGGATATGTACAAAGGGGAGGAGCTCCTACCCCTGAGGATCGTTTACTTGCTGCAAGATTGGGCAAGTATTCTGTAGACCTTCTACATGAGGGAATAACTGGTGTATGCGTAGGTATACGTAAAAATCAAGTATGTTATACTCCAATAGAAGAAGCGTTGGCTATGAAAAGAAAGCCAAATGAGGAGCTATTTAAATTAGTACAAAAAATATCATAAATTTAAGAGGAGACATAAACAATGAAAAAAACAAAAGTAGTTTGTACAATTGGACCTGCAAGTGAGCAAAAGGATTGCTTAGAAAAATTAATTGGTACAGCAGGAATGAACGTAATGCGTATGAATTTCTCTCATGGTGATTATGAGGAGCAAGGATTCCGTATTAAAAATGTTAAGGCATTAAATGCTGAAAAGGGTTGGTTCGTTGGTATGTGCTTAGACACAAAGGGACCAGAAATTAGAACAGGTTATCTTGAAAATGATGAACCAGTAATGCTTCATACAGGAGATATTATTCGTATTACAATGGATTATTCTTTCTTAGGAAATGCTAAGAAGGTCGCTATTTCTTATCCAGGATTATATGATGATATTTCAGTTGGTGGAAAGATTCTTATTGAAGATGGTAATTTAACTTTAAAGGTAATTGAAAAGGATGCTAAAAACAAGGAATTAATTTGTGAAGCTCAAAATGATCGTAAGTTAAAGAATAAGAGAAATTGTAATGTTCCAGGCGTAATTTTAAATATGCCTTACGTTTCTCCAAAAGATAAGGCAGATATGGAATTCGCTTGTGACCAAGGTCTAGATTTCATTGCTGCATCTTTCGTTCGTCGTCCAGATGATATTAAACAAATTCGTGATATATTAGCTAGCAAGGGAAATACACATATTAAGATTATTTCTAAGATTGAAAATCAAGAAGGCGTTGATAATATGGAAGAAATTATTAAGCTTTCTGATGGTGTAATGGTTGCTCGTGGTGATTTAGGTGTAGATGTTGATGCATGGGATTTACCTCAAATTCAAAAGGATATGATTTTCTTAGCTCAATCTCAAGGTAAGATTGTTGTTACAGCTACTCAAATGTTAGATTCAATGCAACAAAATCCACGTCCTACTCGTGCTGAGGTTTCAGATGTTCATAATGCTGTATTAGATGGTACAGGTGCTACAATGCTTTCAGGAGAATCTGCTCAAGGTGATTATCCATTCGAGGCTGTTTCTTATATGGCTAAGATTGATGAAAAGGCTGAGGAAAGCATCGATCATAGAATGATGATTGAAAATGTAGTTGAAGGTAAAGAAGAGAAAAATGAATGTGATGCTATCGGTTTAGCAGTTGCTTCTCTTGCTGCAGTATTTGAAATTCCTGCAGTAGTTGCTCAAGGTGATGTTGAGTTTGCCTTAGCTTTATCACAATATCGTCCAGCAAGTGATATTTTCTTTGCTTGTGACAATGCTGATGATTGCCGTACTTTATCAATAGTTTGGGGTGTACAAGCAGTATTAGGTACAATGGAAGATGCAATGAAGGTTGCTAAAGAAAAATTACAACTTGAGGCTGGAGAAAAAATTATTCAAGCTACAGCTACAACAATGTCTTTAGTTGATGTTGAATAAAACAAATGGCAAGGATTTAAAGTCCTTGCTTTTTTATTAATATAATTTTGAAATTATTTTCATTTGTTGTTTTCAAAAAATAGATTTTAAAGTATAATTACTATATAGGATATAAGTTCTATAAAAATCTAGAAAGGAGACATAACTAATTCTTTATTAGTTATAACCTACATTATGAATAACGATATTGAAAAAAGAAAAGAAATTATAGAGATGATTAAGGCATTGTCAAATTATTTCAATAATGTTCGTGATGCCCTATGTGCTCCTTATGGACTATCTTCAATTCAAGCTGTTATTGTGTTAGATATTTATCATCATCCTGATGAAACAAAAGTTACAGATATTTGTAAAAGACTTCACAAGTCGACAAATACAATTTCTCCATTAATAAATAGATTGGTTGAAAAAGGCTTTTTGCAAAAAGTACAAAGCAAAGATGATGCAAGAGTTATGTATATAGGTCTTACAGATAAATCTAAGAAGATAACAAAAGATATTAATCTTGATATTTATGATTTTACTTGGCCAATGTTTGAGTCATTAAGCGAAGGTGAATTTGCTCAAATTTATGATGGCTTAAAATTATTATTAAAGGTGACTTCCGAATGAAATACTTAATATGTTCTGATATTCATGGTTCAATTGATTCTACAAAGTTCTTAATTAATAAATTTAATTCTTTAAATTGTGATAAGATTATATGCTTAGGTGATGTATTGTATCATGGTCCTCGTAACGACTTACCTCCACACTATAGTCCTAAAGAGGTTATCGCTTGTTTAAACCCATTAAAGGATAAAATCTTATGCGTTAAAGGCAATTGTGAAGCTGAAGTAGATCAAATGGTCTTAGATTTTCCTATTTTAGAAAATTATGATACTGTTATTAATAACATTTCTGTTCATTTAGAACATGGTCATCATCTTGATAGCTATGTTGGAAATGCTAAGATTATATTATATGGTCATACGCATATTCCTTATTGTGAAGATAAAAATTCGCAAATATATATTAATCCAGGAAGTATTACCATTCCTAAGAATAATTCTAAAAGGGGATATGGCGTTTGGGAAGATAATAAAATAACTTTGTATACTATAGATGATGAAGTGGTTGCTTCATATACCTATTAGAATCTAAATTATAAAAGGGTAGTTTAATAAAATTATCCTTTTTTTAATGCTTATAAATATAATTTAGAAAAAAATTACTTAATTTAACTATATATTTTATGAAAGGAGAAAATGTATGGTTAAAAAGAAGGAAATTATAATAGGGGTCTTAATAGTTTTGGCTACGATAGCTTTGGCGTTAATACCTACAATATCTAAGCAAAAAGACGATAGCATTAGTAACAATGAATTTAAAGGATATATTTATATAACTATAACCGGAGAAATAGTTTGTGATGATGTTGTTTTAAAAGTACCTTACGGCTCTACATATGGAGATATAGTTGGATATTTAAGATATTATGTAAATGATTATAGCATATTAGAAAATGATTTAACTACACAGTATTTTCAAGATACAATTATAAATATTAAATCCAGCGATAATGGTAATAATGCTAATTTAGAATCAGAAAAGATATGTATAAATAGTGCTAACAAGGATGAACTAATTATGCTATATGGAATCGGCGAAAAACGAGCAGCTGCTATAATAGAATATCGTGATATAAAAAAAATAGAAAGCTTTGAGGAGTTGCAAAAACTGATAGGTGTATCTGATGAAATTATGGAAAGAATTAAAAAACAAGCCATTTTGTAATCAAATCCATTTTCTATTAGTGGCTGTTTTGTTGCTTCTTTTAGTTTACCATTATCATTATTTTGTAATCATTTTAATAGGGTATTTAATTTATTTATTAAAAGATAAATATATTTTTATATTTAGTATATTTTTAATGCTTATTATTGTATTTTTATTAATGTGTCAAAATTCTAAAAAGATAGATTTAAAAGAATCTTATGAATTAACCATCAGTGATGTATATGATGATAGAGCCATACTTAAGTATAAAAATGTCAAAATAATAGTTTGGGATAGCCTTGATTATCTACCAGGTGATGTAATAAATTGTAGTTTAGAATTTTCTGACTTAGATGGTAAATCGTATCAAAATGATTTTGATTATAAATTATATTTAAAATCATTAGGAATTTCTTATCAAGCTAAAATTACAAATATAGAGTATGTTAAAACGGTTATTTCATTTAAACGAATAAAAAATTTACTTTTAAATTATTTAAAAGACAAGTTATCTTCTGATAGTTTTTTATATGTTGAAGCAATGATATTTCAAAATAATAATTTTGATGATGATTTAAAAAATGGCTATAATGT
>DVKU01000067.1 GCA_018715825.1 Candidatus Avacholeplasma faecigallinarum | reverse complement strand
ATTAAAAGATAAAGAAATCGAAACTTTTTGCGTCGATAATATTAATTAACAAATAAACCAGTGCTTATGAAACTGTTTAAGTTCAAAGCACTGGTTTTTTAAAATGTTTGGAAATCAATTAAACATATGCTATAATACAAAATGATAAAGAAAAGGAGAAATAATATGAAAATATCAATTGGATGCGATCATTCTGCATTAGAATTAAAGAATGCAATTATGAATCATTTAAAATCATTAGGTCATGAAGTAATTGATCATGGAACATATACAAAGGATAGTTGTGATTATACTGATTTTGGTTTAAAAGTTGCTGAAGATATTAAAAATAATAAATGTGATAGAGGAATTGTGATTTGTTTTACAGGAATTGGTATGTCAATCATAGCCAATAAAGTAAAGTCTGTTCGTTGTGCATTGGTTGGATCTAAGGATGCGGCTATATTAACAAGAGAACATAACGATTCTAATTGTTTAGCTTTATCTGCTAAATATACTGGAATTCCTTTAGCTTTAGAAATTGTTGATGTTTGGTTGGATACTGAATTTTCTTTTAATGAACGTCATGAAAGAAGAATTAAAAAAATTTCTGATTATGAAGAGGTAATATAATGAGCTTACATGTATTAGACCACTCTTTAATTAAACATAAGTTAACTTTAATTAGAAATAAAGATACTAAAACAAAGGATTTTTATCAAAATGTTTCAGAAATAGCTTCTTTAATGGCTTATGAGATTACAAGAGATTTTCCGTTAAAAGATATAGAAATAGAAACACCTATTTGTAAAACTGTTCAGAAGGAACTAGCATGTGAGATTGTAATAGTTCCTATTTTAAGAGCTGGATTGGGAATGGTTGATGGAATTAGAGATATGATACCAACAGCAAAGGTTGGGTTTATAGGCCTATATAGAGATGAAAAAACTCTTTTACCTCACACATATTTTGCTAAATTTCCACCTAATATAAATAATGCCGTTGTGTTGGTAATTGATCCAATGCTTGCTACAGGAGGTAGTGCAATAGAAGCAATCCGTATTTTAAAAGATAAGGGATGTAGTGACGTAAGGTTTGTTGGATTAGTTGGAGCTCCTGAGGGAGTAAAAAATCTTTTGGATAAATACCCTAATTTAGATATATATCTTGCTAGTTTAGATGAAAAATTAAATGAGCATGGATATATAGTTCCAGGATTAGGTGATTGTGGTGATAGATTATTTGGAACAAAATAGGAGATATTATGCTTATATATGTTAATGTTAAGAATTTAATTTATACATCCTTATTTTGCTTATTTTTTGTGCTATGCTATTTTGTTATACTAGGTAGTAGATTAGAACAGCTTTTCAAGCAAGGTAGCACTTGGCAAATTAGGGCGGCACAACTAATTTTGTCATTTATATCTTCATATTTTGTTACAGAGGGAATAATGAGTTTAATAAATTCTATGCAATTTTAAAATTTTATGTATATTCACCTAAATATTGTCAATACTATGATTGAGGTGAAAGACATGAAAGAAAAAATCAAAAGATTTTTCATAGAAAAAAAGGAACTTTTAATATTTATTGGAGTAGTTGTATTTGTTTTTGCATCTGTAATAGGAATTGCTAGTCTAGCATTAAACTCAAATGAAAATGTGGATGATACTCCTCCTGTAACAGAAACGCCAGACAACAATGATGATGATCAATCTACTGATGTTGAGACTCCAGATGATACAACCCCTGTTGTTGTTGACAAATTCATTTTACCAGTTACTGGTGATTATGTAATGGTTCGTACTTTCTTTGATGACAGTTTGTCATTAGAGGAATTAGAAAGTGCTGTAATTGTTAATGGCAGTGATATGATAACATCTACAGGAATAAGCTATGCAAAAGAAGATAACAATACTTTTGATGTATTAGCTATCTATGATGGTAAGGTTGTTTCTGTTACTGAAGATGAGCTATGTGGTGCTACTATTGAAATTGAACACGATAATAAGATTGTTAGTGTTTACTCATCTTTACAGGATGTTAAGGTTAAAGCTGGTGACGTAGTAGAACAAGGAATGGTAATCGCTAAAGCCTCTACATCAATTAATGATACTGAAGCTGGAGTGCATGTCCACTTGCAAGTTAAGTCAGATAATAAGTATTTAAATCCTACATCAATCTATGGAAAAGAAATTGCAGAAGTTGCAGATTTAAAATAAAGCTGAAATCAGCTTTATTTTGTTTTTTTAAGAATTTGTCTAAAAATATGAATTGTATTTTGTCGAATGTTATAGTAGAATATTAGTAAAGGCTAAAAGGTGGTTAATATGAAACATATTTATGATTTTAATTTAAAAGAATTTGTAAACATTGATTTGTATATTGATTTTTTTGAAATCTTTTTAAAAGATAATCATATTTTGAAAAAAGATTTTTTTGCTAAAACTGATATTTGTGCTAACTCATATCGTTTCTTCTTATCTCATAGAGAGAAGAATAGATATTATTATTATGACATTATTTCAAATGCTTATAATATGTATCTTCCTAAAGAGGAGGAGTTTACAGAGTTATCTAATGAATATTCTAAGATAATTGAAGATATTTTGTATAGAAGATTAGATCAGCTTGAGGCTAATCGCAAAATAATTGATGATGTAAGATTAAGAAATAATAGTGATAATGATGATAAGATTCATTCTATGGAAGTTATTCTATTTGAAGGATTGAATGTTTTATTATCTTTAAATTTAGACAAAATTGAAGATAATGAGAAGATAGAAATTCTGCAAAAATATTTAGATAAGGTAAGTCCATATGAGCCTATATTACCAAATATCTTCATGCTAATTCATGTTATGAATCTAATTTATTATAATGCTCTTACTAATAAGGTAATTGTAAATGACTTAATGGACAAGGCGTTTTCATTAGTACAAAATTATCAATTCTTAGAACCATTTTTATATAAGGTAATATCTGATGCATATGTTCATTCAAGTGACTATATTAATGCAATTTTATTTAGAATGAAATCATATGATGGCTTTATTCAAGTTTATAACTTCCAAAGTGCAATACCAATTAAAATAGAAACAGCTTATATTTATAATTTAATGGGAAGCTATTATAATGCTAGTCAAACATTAAATCAAATGTATTTATCTTTAAATACTTTTGAAATGGAGCATAAAAAATCTATTTGTAGAGGAATTATTGAAGCTGATATTTGCTTAGGTAAATTTAAATCTGCATATAAATTTATGGAGAAAAACGAGCAATACCTTGATGGCTTAGAATATCAAATTGAAAAGCTTTATGTATTGTTAAAGCTAAGAATGTTTGATCAATTTCATATTCTTTACGATTTACTAATTGACAAGAAAATGGATGATAGTTATAAGTCTGTTTTATTTGGCATTTATAGTTTGTTAGATCAATCTTTAAAGAAGCATACTAAACTTAAAGAATTCTCAAGAAGCGTTCAACAAATTAACGATATTACATTTAGAAAGATATGTAAGATCATTTTCGATTTAAAAAAGTAAATTAGTAATTAATGTAGATGTTGAGTAATTAGATTATCACTAATATAGTAAATGGCATGATGTTAAAATCATGCCATTTTTATACATTTATTTTAATAAAAAAATTTTATAAAAAGAATTATTTTTATAAATAATCAAGTATAACGTCTTTTATAATACAATTATAAATTAATTTATTTTGGTTTTATCACAATAACTATTATATATTTTAATACCTATAAAATTAAGTGATTATATTTAATAATTGGTCATATATTTTTGTAGGTGATATAATGGATTATTTAAAAGAAAGAGTTATTAAAACAGCTCATTTAATGTTAGATGGGAGAAGAACAGTCAGAGAGGTTGCAAAAATTGTAGGATTTTGTAAATCTACAGTACATTATGACTTAACAAATAGACTTAAAGAAATTGATTATCAGCTTTATTTAAAAATAAGAGAATTACTAGATTATAACAAAAATGTACGTCATATAAGAGGTGGTCAGGCCACTAAAAACAAATATAGCCTACACTAATACTTCTATGTATGTTTTTTCGATAACCTCTATATCGTTTGTACCAATTTTATATTTATATATATCATTTTTTAATTTCTCAAATTTATCTGTGTCACAAGTTGCTAGTATAATAACATCCAATGTATATGATACCTCTATTATATTTAGATAATTAAGTGTTTTTAATAAGGTATTGTAGCCAGTATAGGATAAAGTTAGCTTAAATTTTATTTGTTCCCTAACATCATAAAATTCCGCTTTTTTAAGGCATTCACTCACTGATGTTGAATAAGCTCTAACTAGTCCACCGGCTCCTAAAAGTATCCCACCAAAATATCTAGTAGTAATTGCTAAAATATAAGTAAGGTTATTCTTTTTTAAAACATCTATCATTGGCATTCCGGCCGTTTTTTGGGGTTCTCCATCATCAGAACATTTTTGAATTTCTTGATTTTCTCCTATAATGTAGGCATAACAATTGTGAGTTGCATCATAGTGCTTTTTCCTAATTTGATTTAAATAATTTTCCACATCTAAAATAGTATTGACTCTAAATAAATAGGTAATAAATTCTGATTTTTGGATTGTAATTGAATTAGTATAATTTTTTTGTATTCTTTTCAATAAAATCACCATAATAATTATATCTAAAGACTTATATATTTTCAATAAATTATTATATAATTAAGAAGGTGCTTGTGTGATGAAATATTTTGATGGTGGAATTGAAGTATTAAATATTATAAACCAAAATGGTTATGATGCCTATTTTATAGGTGGAGTAGTACGTGATTATTTATTGAATTTAAAAATAAATGACATTGATATAGCCACCAATATGCCTATTGAAAAGTTAAAAAATTTGTTTAAGATTAATGATAATGGGCTTAAATATGGAAGCGTAATAATTTATTATAAGGAATTTTCTTTTGAAATTACGCATTTTAGAAAAGATATTAATTATTTAGATCATCGTCATCCTCAAATAGAATATGTTGATTGTTTATCAGAGGATGTTAAAAGAAGAGATTTTACCATTAATGCTTTAGCTATGGATAAAGATAAAAAGGTCATTGATCTAGTACAAGGCTTAGCTGATTTAAATAATAAGATTATAAGATGCATAAATAATCCTGATCAAAGCTTTAATGAAGATGCATTAAGAATATTAAGAGCTTTATATTTTAGTTCAAAATTGGGTTTTAAAATTGAAGAAGAAACATTAAACAGCATGATTAAATTTAAATATTTGCTGGCTAATTTGTCAAATGAAAGAATCTATTATTACTTTATAAAAATTTTATATGCCAACTTTGATTTAGGATTAGAGTATATTCATAGATATGATTTATTTTCACATATAAGTGATTTTAAAAATTGGTTGAATATAGTAAAAAATACATACAATTTAGCTGATTTAGGCATATATTATTTTTATAAATATAACAAATTTGCTCCTATATGTAATAGTTTGTGTAAAAAAAGATGTAAAATCTTTAAAGATTTAATAGATTCGAATTTTAGTAATTATTTTATATACTTATATCAAAATGAAATAAAATCATTAATTGATGTTTTTGCTAATGTTGGATATAATAGTAATTTGTTAAAAAATAAAATTGCCAATTTGAAATTACATGATGATAAAGAACTAGCTGTAAGTAAGGCTGAAATTGCCAAGATGTTTAATGGTCAAATGATTTCAATTGCCATAAAAGAAGTTATTATAGCTATTTTAGATGGTAAAATTGCTAATACAAAAAAAGATATATTAATATTTTTAGAAGGGTTGGATGTTATAAAATGCTAGAAAGAATGAAGGCTTTTATTGATTCATTTGAAACTATAACTATACTAGTTGATAAAAATATTCGTACTAAAGGTAAATCCTTTTATTTGCTTGAGGATGGAAAAAAAAAGAAATTAGATATTTTACAAAATTATGAGGAATATGAATTTTATAAATATATTGTGAAAAATATTCCCAATTTATTACTAAATAAAGAATATTATATTATCGATAATGAACAAAATAAATGCTTGTTAAAAAGTGGAAGTATAATTAGAACTAAAGAATTTGATGAAAAGTTTAGCTATGATGGTCCACTTGGATTCGAGTATTCTAAAGATAAAACTATATTTAGAGTTTGGACACCGGTTGCAAAGCAAGTAGAGGTTGAAATTTGGAATAAAAATGAAAAAATGCGTTTACCTTTTGTATATAAAGATAGAGGTTTATGGGAATGTGAGGTAAGCCAGGATTTAGATGGTTATGCCTATCTTTTATATGTTAGAGTATTTGAGGATTTTAAATGTATTTGTGATCCTTATGCGATTTCTTCTTCAAGCAATGGAGAATATAACTATGTTATAGATATTAATAAGCTTTATAAATTGAAAAATCCTAAGCCTCAGTTTAGTGGTGTATATACTGATGCAATTATATATGAGGCTTCAGTAAGAGATTTTACATACTACCTAAATAATGAAAATCAAGGTACTTTTATGGGATTAATTGAAAATTATCCAACAAAGTCATTAGAACCTACGGGTTTATCATATATATCATCTTTAGGTATTACTCATCTACAATTATTGCCAATTTTTGATTTTGGTGGGGTAGATGATATAAAAAAGAATAGTTTATATAATTGGGGCTATAATCCTGAGCAATATTTTGTCCCTAGTGGATGGTATTCAAAGAGACCTGATGACCCTTATTCGCGGTTAAATGAGCTTTTACAATTTATAGATGAATGTCACCGTAAGAAAATTAGAGTTAATATGGATGTTGTATTTAATCATGTTTATAAAATAGAGGAATTCCCATTTGATTACTTGGTGCCAGGGTATGCATATAGGGTAGATGAATATGGTAAGTTAACAAATTCCTCATTTTGTGGTAATGATTTCGCTACAGAGCGTTATATGTGTTCAAAATTTGTTGTTGACGTTTTAAAATATTATGCTAAAGTTTTTCAAATATCAGGATTTAGATTTGATTTAATGGGTCTATTAGATATAGAAACTCTAAATAAAGCGTATGAGGAGTTAAAAACGATAGATGACGGTATTATGGTTTATGGTGAGGGATGGAATATGCAAAGCACTATTCCTGATAATCAAAAGCCTCATATGTATAACCATAATAAGATACCACAATATGCTTTTTTTAATGATAGATTTAGAGATATAGTTAGAGGTAATCAGTTTAAACAGGATTTAGGATATGCCTTTGGAGGAAACAAAAGCATTTATGAAATCTATCATTTGAATTTAGGTTCTTGTCTAGATTATTTTAAATTTCAATCTCCAACTCAATCTATTAATTATGTTGAATGTCACGATAATTATACAATGTATGATTTTGGGAAAACATATTTAAGATTGGATGAACAGAAGGTTTTAGATGGCTGTAGGCTAGCATTAGAAATGATTTTAGTTTCTCAAGGCATTCCATTTATACATGCAGGAGAGGAATTTTTTAGGACTAAACAAGGAGTGGAAAATTCTTATGATACTAAGGATTCAATAAACAAAATCGATTATTCTAGAAGAGATAAGTTTATTAGAAATGTGCAAACTATACGAGAACTTATTAGTCTTAGAAAAAAATATGATGTGTTAAGACGTTCTGATTGTAAAATCATTAAGAATAGCAGTTTCCCATTAGAGGGATTAATTGATATAAATACATTTGCAATACTTTTAGAATGTCAAGATTATCAATTAGGAATTATTATAAAAAATAGCTATGAACAAAAAGAAGTAGAAGCTAATGAATTTATTATGGTTTTTGATGGCTACGGACGCTGTCATGTGAAGCAGGAGAAATTTACTCTAACAGCTCCTGGTGTATATTTGTTTGAGGGAGTGAAGAATAAATGGAACTAATGGCAAAGGTATCGGGAATAAATACTTCCGATGGAATTTACAATCTATCGGTTTTTGATAAGGATAATAACGGATACCATTTAAAGATTACTACCGATAAGATATTAAATATTAAACTAGGTCATACCTACTTATTTACTTGTGAACAAAAAGCGAATAAGGATAAAAATTATTATTATGTTATAGCATATAAGGATATTCTAACCCTACCTTTTTTACAAAAAGATGAGGCACTTAGAATGTTTTATAATAAGGCCCCTATATCCTTAGAGTATGCTATTAAGGAAGTAAATAGTTATATTAATAGAATTGAAAATAA
The DNA here is from genome assembly GCA_018715825.1 of Candidatus Avacholeplasma faecigallinarum. Taxonomy (GTDB): domain Bacteria; phylum Bacillota_I; class Bacilli_A; order Acholeplasmatales; family Anaeroplasmataceae; genus Anaeroplasma; species Anaeroplasma faecigallinarum. The sequence continues at coordinate 1,051 of DVKU01000067.1, read as the reverse complement.
GATTGTTAAGGATATAACTATAAATTTGATAAATGAACATTATGATGAATATTATACCTATCCAGCTGCATCTAAACTTCACCATGCCTATATTGGGGGATTGTGCTACCATAGTATTGGAATGTTACATTTTGCAGATGCTTTTATTGAAAACTATAATTATTTAGATAAAAATTTTATTTATGCTGGTATCCTTCTTCATGATATTGCCAAAACAATTGAACTTTCTGGAAGTGTTAATACAGAGTACACTTTAAAGGGACAACTTTTAGGTCATTTGGTTATGGGAGCTATGGAAGTAGAAAGAGTAGCTTTAAAATTAGGATATGAGAATAGTGAAGAGGCTTTGATGCTTGAACATATGCTCATCTCTCATCATGGACAACCTCAATTTGGTTCTGCGAAAAAGCCAATGACTCCTGAGGCTTTAGTTTTATGGTATGTAGATACTATTGATTCTAAGTTTAGAGTTTTAGGTGAAGAATTAGAAAAGACTAATTCTAAGGAGTTTACTGATAGTATTGGTGTTTTAGATAGAAGTAAAATTTATAAAAAGTAAGGTTATTCTAGCAATTTAGAACGGAAAATGTTTATAAATTTGTCTTGAAAAAAATAATAAATTTTACTATAATATAGTTGTTTATATAAAATGAAGATAAAAGCCGTAGTAAAAATTGAGCATTTAAGAGAGAGGATGGATGGTGCGAAGTCCTTAATGCTTTTTTATGAATTCACTTTTGGAATGATGCTAATAACATCCGTTTGCCGCGTTAAGGTTAATGAGTGCTATTTTATATAGAACTAGGGTGGTACCACGGTTTTTCGTCCTTAGAGTAATCTAAGGACTTTTTTAATTTTAGGAGGTTTTTTATGAATCAAGTACAAGAGTTAAATCAAGTTATTGACAAATGTCAAGAGGAGTTAAAGGAAATTAATGACTTACAAGCATTACAGCAAAAAAAAGCTAGCTATTTAGGTAAGAAAGGTTTTATTGCCCAAGTAATGTCAAATATGAAGGATTTGTCAATTGACCAAAGAAAAGAATTAGGTA
>DVKU01000066.1 GCA_018715825.1 Candidatus Avacholeplasma faecigallinarum | reverse complement strand
CGATCTGCTGATAAAATATTAGAATTACTAAGTTCTATCGGTTTATCAGTTGTGGAAATAAGTAAGGATGATAGACGTTTAATTTTATAATCAACAGATAAAAATTTTCGCTTTTTTTTAGCAAAACCTAGTGACGTACCTACATTTGTAGAATATGGAGTTGCTGATTTAGGTGTAGTTGGGAAGGATACCATCTTAGAGGAAAATAGGGATATAACAGAAATTTTAGATTTAAATTTTGGTAAATGTAAAATGTGTATTTGTATGAAAGAAGAAATTAAGGATAATTATTTAGAAAAAATACCTTTAAGAGTTGGTACAAAATATCCTAATATTAGTAAAAAATATTTTGATTCAATTAATAAAAATACAACAATTATTAAATTAAATGGATCTGTTGAATTAGCACCACTAACAGGATTATCAGATGTAATTGTTGATATCGTTGAAAGTGGAAGAACGCTAAAGGAAAATGGTTTAGTGGTGGTTAAAGAAATTCATAATCTATCAGCTAGATTAATTGTTAATAATGCATCTATTAAAACAAAATATGATGAAATATATAAGGTGGTCAGTGGTCTAAGATCAAAGGTGGGAGAATAATATGGTACAAATAATAGACGATAAAGAAATTGAAGCTTTTTTTAAAACATTAAAAACACGTAATTCTGTTTCAGATGGAAAATATTTGAGTATAGTTAAAGATATAATTAATGATGTAATAATCAATAAAGATAAGGCATTAGAAGTTTACACAAAAAAATTTGATGATAAAAACTTTTCTATACAAAATGTAGAAATTTTAAAAGATGATCAAGAAAAGGCTTTTTTTAGTCTTGAAAAAGAAATGCAGGAAATTTTAATTAAAGCTAAAGATAGAATTTATGATTATCATATGCATCAAAAGCGTAATACTTTTACTTACAAGGGAGAATTTGGAGAAATCTTAGGTCAAAAAATAACTCCTATAGAAAATGTTGGAGTATATGTACCAGGTGGTAAAGCAGCATATCCATCCTCTGTTTTAATGAATATTGTTCCAGCTATGGTTGCTGGTGTTAAAAATATAGTGATGTGTACTCCAAGGCAAGGGGGTCAAGTTAATCCTTTAGTTTTGGCTTGTGCTTATTTATGTAATGTTAATCATGTCTATGCAATAGGTGGAGCTCAAGCCATTGCTGCAATGGCTTATGGAACAGAATCAATTAAAAAGGTTGATAAGATAGTTGGACCTGGAAATATATTTGTGGCTCTTGCTAAGAAGGAAGTATATGGTAGCGTTGGTATAGATTCTATTGCTGGTCCTTCTGAAATTTTAATAGTTTGTGATAAAAGCTGTAATCCTAAATTTGTTGCTAGTGATATGTTAGCTCAAGCCGAACATGATGAATTAGCATCTGCTATTGTTATATGTGACGATTTAAAAACAGCAAAAGAAATTCAAAAATGGGTAGAAACTTTTTATGAAGAATCTAATCGTAAGGATATTTTGACCAAGTCATTACAAAATTATTCTAAAATAATTGTTGTAAGTAGCATTAGTGAAGCTATAAAACTAGCTAATATAATTGCTCCTGAGCATTTAGAATTAGCAATAGATAATGCATTTAATTATTTAGATGATATTCAAAATGCAGGTGCTATATTTTTGGGTCACTATACTCCAGAGGCATTTGGTGATTATATGGCAGGTCCAAATCACGTATTACCTACTGTTCAAACTGCTAGATTCTTTTCACCACTTGGAGTAGATGATTTTATTAAAAAGAGCTCTATAATTTCTTTTGATGAGCAATCTGCCAAAATGTTAGCCGATGATGTAATGAAATTTGCTAAACAAGAGGGGCTTATGATGCATGCTCTTTCAGCAAAATTAAGAGGTGTGTAGTATGAAATATTTAAAAACAAGCTTTAATAAAATGGAGCCATATTTTTCAAAAAATATTGATGAGGGAATTATTTTAAATGCTAATGAGTCTCCATTTAACCCACCAATTGAGGTTATTAATAGTTTTAAAGAAAGTTTAGAGCAGTTTGCTTTTAATAGGTATCCAGATATGCAATGTGAGATGCTATGTGAAGCAATAGCTAAACATTTTAATGTTTTAAAGGAGCAGGTTACTTGTGGTGTTGGTTCAGATGAACTATTAGAGGTTACCTTTAGAGCTGCGCTGGAGGTTAATGATAAGGTATTATCATTTTCACCATCATTTAGTATGTATAGAGTCTTTGCTGATTTAGCTTTGGCAAAATTTATTGAGGTTAAATTTAATGATGATTTAACATTTTGTTGTGATAATATGTTAAAGGCAATTAAAAAAGAAAATCCCAAATTGATTATGATATGTTCACCAAATAACCCAACTGGAGCATTTTTAAGTGAGCAAGATATTATCAAAATAGTTGAATGTAGCAATGCTTTAGTATTATTGGATTTAGCTTATATTGATTTTGCCGATGAGGATTACACTTATTTAGCAACCCAATATGATAATTTAATTGTTTATAGAACATTTTCTAAAGCTTTAGCGTTACCGTCTATTAGAGTTGGTTATGCTATTTCAAAAAAAACTAATATAGATATGATTAATGCCGTAAAGGCCCCATATTCAGTTACTGGTTTATCCTTAATTTTAGCAACGAAAGCTATTGAAAATTATAATTTGTATGAAAACAACATCAATATTATAAAAAATGAGCGTGATAAATTATATACAATACTAAAAGAGGGGGGATTTTTGGTTTATCCATCTAAGGCTAATTTTTTATATTTGAAGCTTAATGATCAAATTTATAATGATTTAGTAGAAAATAAAATTTACATAAGAAAATTTAAAAATGATTTTTATAGAATAACTATTGGTAGTGTTATAGAAAATATAGAACTATTAAAGGTGGTGATGAAATATGCGAAAAAGTGAAGTAAACAGACAAACTAAAGAAACAAATATAACCTGTTATTTAAATTTAGATGGTAGTGCTAAAGCAAATATCAATAGTGGCATAGGATTTTTTGATCACATGCTTACGGCTTTTTCCAAACATTCTGGTTTTGATTTAGAGTTTAAAGCCACCGGAGATTTAGTGGTTGATACTCATCATACGGTTGAAGATAGTGGTATTGTTTTGGCAGATGCATTTAATAAGGCCCTAAATGATAAAAATTCAATCGAAAGATATCAAACATTTATAATGCCTATGGATGATGCCCTAGTTCTAACTAGTGTAGATATATGTGGAAGAGGGTATTATGCTTCGAATGTAGAATTTAAATGTGACAGAGTTGGAGATTTTGAGACACAGACAGTTGATGAATTTTTTAGAAGCTTTGCTATTAATGCTAAACTAAACTTGCATTTTTATATATTTCGAGGAGAGAATGCTCATCACATTATTGAAGCAATGTTTAAAGGTTTAGGAAAATGTTTAAAGGATGCTGTCAAAATTAGAAGCGACAATTCAGGAATTTTATCTACAAAAGGTGTTTTATGATAGCAATTATAGATTATGGTGTTGGAAATTTAGCAAGTATAAAGAATGCTTTTGATAGTTTGAATATCGAAAGTATTATAACTAGTGATAAAAGCATTATACTTAATAGTGATAAGGTAATTTTACCTGGTGTAGGTGCCTTTAAGGATGCGATAGATTTATTTAGATCGAAGGGCTTTGATGATACTATCGACCAATGTATAAAACTAAAAAAGCCAATATTAGGAATATGTGTTGGTATGCAAATGCTATTTCAATATTCTAATGAATTTGGCCGTCATAAGGGTTTAGGTTATTTTGAAGGTGAATTTGTAAAATTTGATGATTCTATTTATAAGGTTCCTCATATGGGCTGGAATAATATTATAATAAAAAATGGGTGTTCATTGTTTAACAATATTAGTAATCCTTATGTCTATTTTGTTCATTCTTATTATCTTAAGGATAGTAAATACAGTGTTGCAAAGTGTAATTATGCTGGTGAAGATTTTTGTGCTGCCATTTGGAAAGATAATATTTATGCAACCCAATTTCATCCCGAAAAGAGTGGAGATGTTGGTTTAAAAATTTTAAAGAATTTTGGTGATTTATAATGAAAATATATCCTGCTATTGATTTGCATTTGGGTAAATGCGTGCGTTTATATAAAGGAGATTACAATGAGGTCACAGACTATGGAAATCCTATTGAGGTGGCAAAAAAATTTAAAAAATTAGGAGCTACATTTTTACATATAGTTGATTTAGATGGAGCTAAAGAGGGTAGCTTAATTAATGTTGATGTTGTTAGAAGAATTATTGATGAGGTTAAAATAGATTGTGAATTTGGTGGAGGTATAAGAAGCCTTGAGCAAATTAAAATGCTATTAAATAATAATATTAAGCGAGTAATAATCGGAAGTAAAGCTCTTGATTTAGATTTTGTTGATAAGGCTATAAAATTATTTGGTAGTGAAAAAATAGTTATAGGATTAGATTGTGAAAATTTCATGATTAAAACCAATGGATGGCTAGAGCAAAGTAGTATTAATGCACTAGATTTTGCATTAAAGCTAGAGGCTTTAGGCGTTAAGACTATCATTTTTACAGATATATCAAAGGATGGAACCTTAGATGGAATTAATGATGGACAAATAAAAAGGCTAGTTGAAACTACAAAAATTGACATTATAGCCTCAGGTGGAGCTAAGGATATTAGTGACATAAAAAAGGCACAAGAGTGTGGCTGTAAAGGAATTATTTTAGGTAAGTCAATTTACAATAATAATATAGATTTAAAGCAAGCTATAGAAGAATTTGAGGGATAGTATGTTAGGAAAAAGGATAATTCCTTGTTTAGATGTTAAAGAGGGAAGAGTAGTTAAGGGAGTTAATTTTATAAATATTAAGGATGCTGGTGATCCAGTTGAAATTGCTAAAGAATATTCAGATTTAGGTGCAGATGAAATTGTATTTTTAGATATAACAGCATCCTATGAAAAGCGGTCAATTTTATTAGATGTTGTTAAAAGAACTTCTAAAAAAGTATTTATTCCTTTAACTGTTGGTGGTGGTATAAATACTTTAGATGACATCAAAAATATTTTAAATGCTGGTGCTGATAAGGTGTCTATAAATTCTGCAGCTGTTAAAAATCCTAATTTGATTTTTGAGGCATCTAAGCGTTATGGAAGTCAATGTATAGTGGTAGCAATAGATGCTAAATATAATGGGAAATTTTATGAGGTTTTTACGCATGGAGGTAGAGTTGCAACTGGATTAGATGCTATATTATGGGCTAAAAAATGTGAACAACTAGGAGCTGGAGAAATACTTTTAACTAGTATGGACAAAGATGGCTGTAAAAACGGTTATGAAATTAATTTGACTAAAGCCATTTCTGATAGTGTAAGAATTCCAGTTATAGCTTCAGGTGGGGCTGGAAGTATGTATGATTTTTATGAAGCCTTTACTAAAGGAAAAGCTGATGCTTGTTTAGCTGCCTCTTTGTTTCATTATAAGGAGTTAGAGATTAATTCATTAAAAAAATATCTACAAGAAATGGGAGTTAGTGTAAGATTATGACAAAAGAAGAACTATTAAATGAAGTTAAGTATGATAAAAATGGTTTAGTATGTGCTGTGATTCAGGATTATCATTCTAAAAAGGTAAGAATGGTTGCCTATATGAATGAAGACGCTTTAAAACAAACACTCTATACCAAAAGAATGACCTATTTTTCACGTAGTAGAAATAAATTATGGGTAAAAGGGGAAACCTCTGGCTATTATCAATTTTTAAAGGGAGTTTCTATAGATTGTGATGGTGATGCCTTATTGTTTCAGATAGAACAGGTTGGTGGTATATCATGTCATACTGGCAATTCTTCTTGTTTTTATAGAGATTTAACTGAAGATATTGAAATAGTTATAAATCGTTCTAAAATTGAGATTAATAATAATGAGTTAATCAATTTAGAAGCTACAATAACAGATAGAATTAATAATCCAAAGGAGGGCTCATATACTAATTATTTAGTTAATAATGGCGATAATAAGATTTTAAAAAAGGTTGCTGAAGAATCAGCTGAGGTTTTACTTGCTTGCAAGGATAATAAGCCAAATGAAATAGTTTTTGAGATTGCTGATTTAATTTATCATTTAACGGTAGAAATGGTTACCAAAGGCGTTAGTTGGGAAGATATTTTTAATGAATTAAAGAAAAGATAAATTAACTAATTCTAAAAGTGTTTAGAAAATGCTTTATAGAATTAGTTTTTTATTTTTAAAATAATAA
>DVKU01000013.1 GCA_018715825.1 Candidatus Avacholeplasma faecigallinarum | reverse complement strand
AGGAAAGTGAAGCAAAATATAAAACTACTTTAAAGGAAATACCATCTGATGGTAGTTTACCTACTAATCATACTTCACTTGATAATATTGCCTATGTATTATGGAAACTTCAAAATACTAATGAATTTGAAGCCATAACTACAGGTACATCTGAGGCTTCAGTAGCAACTATCGATATTTATACTAAAAGAGTTGTTAAAGATAATAAAGCTTTACTTTCAACTATCTCTGAAGGAATGGTTTCAAGTGGTAAGCAAAAATATTTTTTAGATAATAAGGTTTTGCTTCGAGATGCTGATAGAATAAACGGCTTTGATACAATTTGGAAACAAGATCAGCCTGAATGTATTTCAAATTCTGCATATATTAAAAGATATGGTTGGATGCCTTATCAGGCTACTGGCTATATAATTTGTGAGGAAACAATTTTAGAAATATCAGAATTGAAGATTAATGATGATAATACTTATACTATTAGTATGTCATTAAATCCCGGAGAGGATTACGCTCCATTTTGGTATCGTCGTGAGGTACTAACAAATGCCAACTCAACAATTGTACCACAATTTTATTCAATTTTAATTGATTATACCTTTGATGGCAATTGGACATTACTTGAGTCTCATGTTCAGGAAGAATATAAGGTTAAGTCCATGGGAATTGAGGCTGTTTCTAAGACAAATTGTGTAGAAAAATTTTCATATTCTAATGTTGAATTTGCTGAAAACGATTATAATTTTTTTAAGCAATATGAATCATTACAACCTGTTGATGGTGATGATGAAGTTGTAATGGAAGATGATGTAATAACTATGATAACGTCATCCTTACAAAATACTGATGGAACAGATAAGAATCTTAATTTAACTATAAATATAAATGGTAATGTAATTAATGCTATAGCTTCTTTAAATATATCAGATTTAGAAAATGTTAAAGTGAAATTGAAGTTTGATGATATTTATATTGAATATAGCGATGTCTTATATTTAGCCCTTGGAAATTTAAAACTAAAGGGTAGTGTCTCAGATTTGACTTCATTAATTAATATGTTTTTACCTTTAAACGATACTAGTTTAGATGTAAACAAAATAATATCAGATTTAAATAATGCTACAGTTGTTAAAAATGCCGATGGTAATTTAATTAATGTTAAGGCAAATTTAGATTTAATGGGTATTTCTTTACCACTGGAATTTAATTTTAGTTACAATGATGATACATATGGGCTATTAGAAGCTAATACAAGTTTAAATATTGAAGGCATTGACATTTCTTTAAAGTTAACACCTTCAAATGAAAGTATTGCTGATGTTGATAAAACAGACTTCGATGAAATTTCTAATTTAGATTATATATTTGAAAACATTTATCAAATTATTACAAATAAAAAATTACAAGTTATATTTGATACTACCTTAAATGATTTTGAATTATCTGGATATGCAAATATAGATTTTTCTAAGAGTATTTTGGTTGATATAAATCTAAATATTGCTTATCAAAATAATTATAAAGCCCTAAATATTAAATATATAAATGATAATATTTATTTACAATTAGATAATATAAAGTTAAAAATTAGTACTAATGATTTAATTAATATGCTATCTAAATATTTAGATGTCAATACTTTTATGATAGATTTAAATCCTAGCAGTATAATTAATATTATTTTAAGTATTGATTATGATAAACTAATTAAGGATTTTGAAGCAGTAGAAAATAATACTAACCTAACATTAAATTTTGAACAATTTATGCTAGGCTTAAACGAAATTAAAATAGCTATAACAAATGATGGTAATTTAAATATAGATACTATGATAGATAATTTATCAATCAATTTAGAGCTTGCTGATTTTGATGGAATAATAAATGTTAAAGATGAAGAATATGAGAATTTAAGCTATTTGCAATTTTTGATTGACGATATTTTAACAATTATAAATACTAAATCATTAACCTTAGAATTTAATGGTAATTATCAGAATATTAAAGTAATAGGCTTAGCAAAGGTTGATTTTAGCAATCAATTAAAGGCTAATATCTCTTTAAATGTAATGTATAAGGAAATATCTTTAGACCTTAACTTAGCTTACTTTGATAATTATACATTAAATAATTTAGAGTTAAATCAAGTATTATTTATAAAATTAAATAATATCTATGGTTATATTCAAATAGATAAATTATATGAAATAGTTGGTATATCTAATGTATCAGGCTTTAACTTAGATAGTATCATTACCTTAGTTCTTTCTACTGACTTTAGTAATATTTTGGCTAATTTAAAATTAGTAGATACAGAGATTAGTGCTGATATTTTATTAAATAATTTCATAGCTGATTTAAATAAGATTAGCATTGCTATTAAGGATAAAGAAAATGGATTTAATGTTTTGTTTAGTGACCTATTTAATTTAAGCCTTAATATCTATGAAGGCTATGATGGAGAAATTTCTTTAGATGAGAGCAATAATTATTATGATTTATCATTATTGATAGATGATATTATGTATTTAGCTTCATTAATTGGTAAATCATCATTTAACATTGATGTAGATGCATCTATAAATTTGTCAATAAATAATACGATATATCCTGTTAAAATTAGTTTACCTATTAGCTTTGTTTTAGGTGATAATGGCTATGATATATTAATCAATGTAGAAGCAAATGTAATGGATAATAATATTTACTCTACTATTAAGATTGTTGATAATTATATTTATCTAAGCTTCTTTAAACAAACATTTAAAATTGAAATTCAGGCAATTGATACTATTATCCAATCAGTTATGCCAAGCTTTAATAGTGGTAGTTTACAAATGGATTTAAGCAATATAAATACACTATTAAATACTATTAAGTTAAATTCATCATCAAGTATAGAGATTGATTTATCATCAGTAATACCAAGTTTGGCTATTATTAGCATATCAATGTCATTGGCGCAATCAGGCTTAGAGGTTGAGGTTAATAATGATCTATTTACTTTAAAGGCTAATATTTATAAAACTGATTTAAAAGAAATAACTATAGATTCTAACAATATTATATATATTAGTGCTCAAGACGTTGAAAACTTTATTGAAATTTTAAATAGCACTATTTATAATTTTAGTAATTCAAAGTCTTTTAACATTGATATAGATTTATCATATGATCAAATTAATATTGTTGGAAATGCACTTATTACTAAAGATTTAAATATAAGTTTAAATTTAATGGTTAAGGTTGAAGAGGAAAATTTAAATTTACAATTAACTTATTTAGATAACAAATTATACGTTAATTTCAATAATTTAAAATTAGTATTTAATCAAAATGATTTAAATACAATAATTTCTACAATTACTGAATTAATTTCTAATGTTGGATTAAGCATCGATAATTCAGTTTCTATTAATGAAATAATTTCATCTTTATTAATTAATATAAATGAAGTTAAGTTCAATAATAATCAATTTTCGTTAGATGCTATCTTTAATATAATGGGTATAGAAAATATTAATTTAAAATTAAATATGTCTAGAGAATCTATAAATATAAGTGGTAATGTAAATAGCTTTATCATAAATAATTTAGAGTTAACCTATGGTAATGAGGATGTTATATTATTAGATACTAATTATCTACCTGTTGAAAATATAGTTTCATTATTTGAAAATTTAGAAAATGGTATTTCATCAGAGGGCTTACTTACTGTAGATGCTTTAGGTTATCAAATCTTATTGCCATATAATATGCAATTTAAATTAGATTTAATTGAACTATTAAAGGGTGAAAATGCCTTTAAGGCAATTGAATTAAAACTAGATATTACATCAGAATATTATGATCCAATAACCTTAACAATATTAGATGGAGTTATATATTTAGATTCTATGAATACTAAATATAAATATATTATTCCTCAATATCATATTAATTTAAATTCAACAACTATAAATGATAGTAATATTAATTCAAGTTTAATTAGCAGTATAATTTCTATAATTAATAATATTAAATTTAATACTAATACTGATTGCTTGAGTGTTACATTATCTGATGAGCTTTTAGCAATACTTGGTGATAGCTTAACTAATTTAATAGGCAATGATTTATCTATAAATGAGTTTAGTTTTACAGTTAATAATTTAACAAATGAAAGTGCAAACTTTAATTTAGCAATTGATTTAGCTATGCTAGGTATAGATATAGGGGCCTCTTTAGAAGCTAAAACAATTATTTCAAGCTATTGTGTAAGTATGACACAAGAGGAAAAAGATTCTTATATTCTTACCGAAAACTTCCTTGAACATCCTTTTGCTATAAGAGTTTTAGATGTTTTAGAAATAATTAAGGGCTTCACTAGTATGGATTTTGCTAGTGGTCAGAATTTTAGTATTAATATTCCTCTACAAATTGAAAGCAGTTTAATTAAAACAGTTAATGTTAGTGGCAATTTAGGCATTTACTTTGATTTACAATCTATATTAAATGGTAATAATATTTGGGAATCATTCAATTTAAGTGCTGACATCAAAATAGAAGCTAAAACAAATTTATTAATAACTGTAAATATTTATATTGAGGTATTTTATGTAGGTGATGGCTATTTATATGTTATCGTTAATGGTGATGCCGCTGGAATTAGCTTTTCAATTACTGAATCACTAGTGGATTTAAAAGATATGCTAAGTAGTTCACAGGGTGATTCATCACAACCATCAATAATTTATTTAAATGATTTATTAAATAGAATAATTAGTGGCTTTACAACAAATAACGATAATAATAGCATTACTATTACTTTAGGAAGTCAAGCCGTAGATACTGTTAATGGCTTATGGAGAAAATTAGTTGATTTGGTTTATGAGGAAATCAATTCTTTAAATAATAGTACTGTTACAAGTCTTATCGATAGTATTGTTAATTTTAATATGGATATTTCTGATGTTCAAATAGTATATACTAAAAATGCGGATGGTAGTTTTAATAATTTAAGAGTAGTATTATCAGGATATCGTCACCAGACATTTAATCCTACAGAATTAGTTATAACTATAAGCCACACAGGCCTATTAGATGATAATTATTTTGATAGTTACAAGGATAAGGCTAATCAAGAAAAATATACTATTGCTAAAGAGGAAATAAAGACTGCTAAAGAAATGGTAAACAGTATAAGCGAATTTCAGTTTACTGAAGAGTATTACAATTTATTAATTGAAACACAAGCTTATCTTGATGGTATGTCTGAAATTGCTAAAAATTCCTATTCAACTACTAAAGTAGCAGAATTTATAGAGCTATATGATTATTATAAGAATTCATATGATAGTATTGTTGCTAATGTTGAAAAATATATAGCAGCTGGTATTGAAGGCATTTCTCGTGAGGAAATTTTAAATGCTTATGATGCATATGTTTATTTTGATGATAATAAAATATTATCTGAGGAAACTTTAAAATCATATTATGAGATTTATATGCTTATAGTGGTCGAGGATTTGAAGCCTCTTGCTGATCAAATTGATAGTTTCACTGAATTAGATGAATATGATTTTACTAATAATTTAGATGCTATTAATATGTATAAGAATGATTTAGATAATCTAATTACAAAAATTAATTCTTTATCTGAATCTTATTTACAAGCATTTATGCTAATCTATAGTGAGCAATATTCTAAATATAATTTAGTAGTAACAAATTATACAAATGCCATTAATAATTATTTAAATGATACAATCAATAATTATATAAATGAATGCAATGGATTAGATTTACAACAGGCTGAGGATTTATATGTTAAATTAAATTTAGATAAATTACTTAATTTAACTATAGATGGTTTTGATTATAATGTAGTCTATGATGATTTAAGTGATTTTATTTATAATTCTTATGTAATTAGTCTAGATAAGAATATAGGCCAAATTATTGAACATGGTGCTAACATAGATTTAGTTGTAGAAATTCCCAATATAATACAACAATATAATCAATTCTCTGATAATTTTAAAGCTTATTTTAAATCTGATATCACAACCCTAGATTCTTTATTACAACAA
>DVKU01000065.1 GCA_018715825.1 Candidatus Avacholeplasma faecigallinarum | reverse complement strand
TTTAAAAGCTAGTAATAGTAATCATAAGGGAGCAATCTTTTTTGTAGCCTATATGTCTAATTTTGCTATAGGAATACCTAAAAACATAACTTTAGCTTGCGATTATTATAAAAAAGCTATCACTTTTAATGATGTTGATGCTATGTATTATTTAGGTATGCTATTTTATAATGAAAAAAGCATATATGATCCTATGCAAGCTTATTCGTATTTATTAATGGCTGCTGAAAACTCTCATCCTAAAGCTATGAGCATGCTAGGATATATGTTTTATGAAGGAATTGGCGTTTTAAAGGATGATTTTATGTCATTTAAATGGTATATGCAGGCGGCAAATAAAAAGGATAAAGATGCCATATATCATGTGGGCTATGCTTACTATACAGCTACAGGCTGTAAGGAGGATAAGCAAAAGGCAATTGAATATTTTATTAAGGGTGCTGAATTAAATAACATACCTTCAATTTGTATGTTAGGCTATTTATATGAAATGGGGGATAGTTTACCTCAAGATTATTCTAAGGCCTTTATTTGGTACTCTAAGGCAGCTAGTCAAAATGATATTCATGCAATGTATAAGCTTGGATATATGTATTATGTTGGTAATGGCTGTAGTAAGGATTTTATTAAAGCTTTCCACTATACTAATTCAGCAGCCCAAATGGGTTATATGCAGGCTCAATATAACTTAGGATTTTTTTATTGCGAGGGAATTGGAACTAAAAAGAATTTAAAAAAGGCAATGCTTTGGTATATGAAGGCAGCTAATAAAGGACATTCGAAAGCAATGCTTGAAATAGGAAGAATGTATGAATTTGGTTCGGGAGTGAAGCCTGATTTAAAGGAGGCTTTTAGTTGGTATTTACTAGCCGCAAACCATGGTAATGATAATGCAATGTATAATGTAGGATTTATGTATCAGTATGGTCAGGGTGTAAATGAAAATAAGCTTAAGGCCCTTCATTATTATAATGAGGCTCAAAAAAAGGGTAATTCTGAGGCGATGTATCATATGGGTTTGATGTATGATTTACAAGATGGTGTTCCTTATGATCGTAACCAAGCTATAAATTGGTATATTAAGGCTGCTAAGCTTGGTCATTTAGAAGCCCAATACAATTTAGTTTTAAGCTATCAGATGCTTGGCGATAATTATTTAGATAAGGCAATTTATTGGTGTAAAATTTGTTCTCAGGCTGGCCATGAGGAGGCTATGATGCACTTAGAAGAATTGTTAAACTTATCAAATAAAAAGAGTAGATGAATTTGAAAAATTGGAAACGTTTCCAATTTTTTTATTTCTTGACAAAAAATTATACTATTGTATAATGTTGTATGTCAAACAATTTAGAGGTGAAAAATGCAATATCATATAGGTAGAGAAGTACGCTGTTTATCCAATAAAATTCGTAGAAGATTAGAAAAAATTGATGTAATTGCACAAATGAATGATTTAACAGGAACTAACGGCTTTATAATAATGTATTTAGCTAAAGCTAAGCACCCTGTTTATCAAAAGGACATTGAATTAGAGTTTGGTATTACTCGTTCAACTGCTTCAAAAGTCTTAACTCTGATGGAAAAAAAGGATTTAATTACTAGACAAAACGTTGAAAGTGATGCAAGATTACGCCAAATTCTATTAACACCTAAGGCTTTTGATCTTACTAAAAAGGTTTTAAGCCAAATCGATGCTTTTGAAAAAGGCCTTTTAAAAGGCTTTTCTGATGATGAAGTAAATACTCTAATTAACTTATTGAAGCGTGTTAATGACAATTTAGAATTAAAGGAGGAATAATATGGTAAAAATATTAATGAAAAGTATTAGAGAATACAAAAAGGCAAGTATATTAACCTCTATCTTTGTAACGTTAGAGGTTGCTATGGAATGTCTTATTCCACTTGTAATGTCTCAATTGATAGATAACATGGAAAGCCAAGAAGTTTTAAAAATGGTTCTAATTATCATTTTACTGATTATTTTAGCAACCTTAGGATTGGTTTTTGGTTTCTTATCTGGTAAATATGCTGCAATAGGTGCAGCAGGATTTGCAAAAAACCTAAGAAAAGATATGTTCTATAAGGTTCAAGAATTTTCATTTGAAAATATCGATAAATTTTCAGCATCATCATTAGTAACTCGTATGACTACTGATACAGCTAATATGCAAATGGCTTATGGATTAGTAATTAGAGCTGCTGTTCGTGCACCATTAATGCTTATTTTCTCAATTATTATGTCATACTTAATTAACGTTAAGCTTGCCACTATCGTGTTAATTATGGTTCCAATCTTAGCTATATTATTTATTGTAATAATTAAATTAGCTATGCCAATCTTTGATAAGGTATTTAAGAAGTACGATGCTTTAAATGAATCAATTCAAGAAAATATTAAAGGTATTCGTGTTGTTAAAAGCTATGTAAGAGAGGAATATGAACAACAAAAGTTTAATAAGGCTGCTGAGGATGTTCAAAGAGACTTCACTAGAGCTGAAAAAATTGTTGCGTTTAATACTCCACTTATGCAATTTTCAATTTACACTGTAATGACAATTATTTGTGTTTTTGGAGCTTATTTAGCTGTTAAGGCTCAAGGAGATCCATTAGGAATGAGTGCTGGTAAATTACAAAGTTTACTAGTTTATGGTATTCAAATTTTAAATAGCTTGTTGATGCTTTCAATGATATTAGTTATGCTAAGTATTTCAATTGCCGGTGGTAAGCGTATTGCTGAGGTATTAAAAGAGGTTAGTACACTTCATAATCCTGAAAATCCAATTTATGAGGTTAAATCAGGTGAGGTGGTATTTAAAGATGTTTCTTTTAAATATAGTGCAGATGCTGAAAAGAATGCTTTGGAGAATATTAATTTAACTATTCCAAGTGGTTCAACAGTAGGTATAATTGGAGGTACTGGTTCATCAAAAACTACTCTAGTAAATTTAATTTCTCGTCTATACGATGTAACAAAGGGAGAATTACTAGTAGGTGGTATAGATGTTAGACAGTATGATTTAAAAACCCTAAGAGATAACGTTTCTGTTGTACTGCAAAAAAATGTATTATTCTCAGGTACAATCAATGAAAATCTTCGTTGGGGTAAAGAAGATGCTACAGAAGAAGAAATTAAGCATGCATGCCATATTGCATGTGCAGATGAATTCATTGAGCGTTTCCCTGAAAAGTATGAAACCTATATTGAACAAGGTGGAACAAACGTATCAGGTGGTCAAAAACAAAGACTTTGTATTGCCCGTGCATTATTAAAGTCACCTAAGATATTAATATTAGATGATTCTACAAGTGCAGTAGATACAAAAACTGATGCCATTATTCGTAAAGGATTTAAAGAGGTAATACCTAATACTACTAAAATTATTATTGCTCAAAGAATTTCATCAGTAGAAAATGCTGATATGATTATTGTTTTAGATGGCGGTAAAATAAATGGAATTGGAACTCATGATGAATTATTAAAAACTAACAAGATTTATCAAGAGGTTTATCAAATTCAAAACAAAGGAAGTGACAAATAATGCCAGGTCCAATGAGAAGAGGTAATGGAGCTAAATTGTCAAAGGAAAGCTTAAAAACATTACCAAAATTAATTAAGTATTTAATGAAATATTATAAAATTCCAATGATCTTCGTCTTTATTTGTATAGTATTTTCTGCAATTGCAGGAGCTTGTAATACTATTTTCTTAAAGCGAATTATTGATGAGGTTATAACACCAGGCTTAGCAAATGGCTTTGATAGTGTTAAACAAACATTATTTGAAATTATGTTTTTGATGATAGGAGTTTATGCTGTAGGTATTTTAGCTGGTTTAGTATATACTCAAATAATGGCAAGAGTCGGTCAAGGATTCCTTTCTCATTTACGTAAGGATATGTTTTCTAAAATGGAATCTTTACCAATTAAATATTTTGACCGTAACCCACATGGCGATATAATGTCAAGATATACTAATGATGTTGATGCTATAAGACAATTTATTACGCAAACATTATTACAAACAATTAACACTGCTATTACTATTATCTA
>DVKU01000064.1 GCA_018715825.1 Candidatus Avacholeplasma faecigallinarum | reverse complement strand
AAAAGGCTTTTTAATCAAATTCTTAATGTATATAGTAAGAGTATTTGTACACCTAAAAGTTATAATACCATTTTAGGAATTTCTAAGTTTTTAAATGAAAATCATATTTCTTCATATGATAATATAGTTTTAGAATATGGTGCATCTCAGCCTAATGATATTAAAAAATTATGCTCTATTGCTAAGCCTGATATTGCCGTTATATGTGAAATAGGCTATATGCATATGAATGGTTTTAAGGATATAAATAATGTTATTGAAGAAAAGATGAGTCTTATTGAAGATGCTAAAATTGTAATTTTAAATTATGATAATCAATATATTAGAAATTATGACATTAAGAATAAGATTGTTTTATCATATGGATTAGAATATGGAGGTTATCAAGCTAGAAATATTACAAATGGTAGCTTTGATTTTTACTATTTAAATAAATTCTTATATCACTTTGATACTAATTTAAATGGTATACATCAAATATTAAATTTATTAGCACCATTAAGCTATATTCATTATTTAGGTTACGATTTAAATAGGGCTATTAGAGTTGCAAGATTATTAGAGGTAGAGTCTAACCGTTTAGAAATAAAAAAATATAAAAATAGCATAGTTTTGGATGATTCATTTAATAGTAATGTAAAGGGCTTTATTAATGCTTTAAAGCTATTAGGAGGATATGATGGGAAAAAGATTTTAATAACACCAGGAATAGTTGAACTTGGAAAATATGAAGATATGATTTATTTGCAATTAGTTGATCATATTGTAAGTAATTGTAATGTTGTGATTTTAGTTGGATATTATACCTGTAAAAGCTTATATCAAATGCTTAGAAAATATAATATTGAGCTTTATGTTGTTAACAGTTTTAAGGAGGGATATCAATTATATAAGGCTATTTGTAAAAAGGAAGCTTTCAGTATTGTTTTAATAGAAAATGATTTGCCTGATATTTATAAAAGGGGATTGGAATTGTGAATTTAGGTATTTTATTTGGTGGAAATTCTCTTGAACATGAGATTTCCATCGTATCGGCTTATGGCTTAAGAAAAAAGCTTATAGATAAGCATAATGTAACAATGATATATATAGATTTTAATAATCAGCTTTATGATGCCTCTAAAGTTGAATTTATGGAGTTTAAAAATAATAAAATCAAAAAATTAAAAAAGGCGCGCTTTAAAGATTCTAAAATTAATCGTAAAAAAATAGATTGTATAATTTTGTGTATGCATGGTGAAAATGGTGAGGATGGGTTAGCAGCCGCACTTTGTAGGTTTTATAAGATTCCATTTGTGGGAAGTGACATTTTAGCAAGTAGCATAGCAATAGATAAGTTTGTTACCTATCAATTTTTAAGTCAAAATGGAATTTTAATGATAAAAACAGTTAGCTATACTTATAATGATTATTTATCTGGTAAGGATTTTGATGATTTTCCTTGCATTATAAAGCCGGCCAAGGGAGGTTCATCAATAGGTATTTTTGTTTGCCATAATAAAGATGAATTTCAAGAAAATATTTTAAAGGCTTTTACAGTTAGCAATAGTGTAATTATTCAGCCTTATTATGATAATATTGTAGAATACAATTTAGCATTATATGAAGATGGTGAATCAAGGTTAGAAAGAATAGTAAAAAAAGATGAAATTTTTTCTTTTGCAAATAAATATAATGATTCCTTTAAGATTATGCATCAAGCTCTTGAGGATGAAAGATTAAAGGAAAGATTTAAGACTATTGGCAGAAAAGCCTACGAATTATTGCAAGCTAAAGGAATAATAAGAATTGATTTCTTTTTAATAGATGATACAATTTATTTAAATGAGGTTAATATTATTCCAGGGGCCTTGGCGATGTATTTGTTTGAAGATTTTGACTCTGTTATTAATAGATGTATTAATAACGCCATTGCTAATAAGGTTAGTTTATATAAGAAGGGTAATTTTTTAATAAAAAGCGACATTTATAAATAATATTGTTTAACTATTAAAAAAATTATGATAAAATTACCTTTAAAGAAGGTGTAAAAATTGCAAAAGACATTAGCAACTAAATCGCAAAGATTTTTAGCGTTTATTATAGATATGATAATTATTTATATAGCGAGCATAATATTAAGTGATATTATCTTTATAATTATTAATTTTGATACTTCATCGCTTGATAATATTATAATGAGAATATATGATGAAATGTATCTTTATTTAAATTCCTTAATACAAGGTGTGAACTATGATACAACGCAATTAACAACGGCCGTTATTCAATATTTAAAAATCTGGGCTATTAATAGTACAATTGTGTTAATATCACAACTTATAATGATTATTTTATATTTGGGTGTATTACCTATATTATGGGATAAACAGACAATTGGTAGATTTGCTATGAACGTTAAGGTAGTCAGCAAAGATTTTAGTAGTATTTCAAGAGGAAAAGTATTTAAAAGAGAAATTTTAGGCACTTGGTTATTTTATTTTGTGTTTAGAACTAGTGGTTTTATTGCAACTATTATTTTGATATTAATAGATAAACGTTCTTTAGTTGATTATGTTGGTGGTAGCTACTTAGTTAATACAAATCAGGTTATAAAAGTCAATAAATTTGATCCTAATAACATAATTGATGCTAATGAAAGTAAAAATAATGATAATGATCAATCTGAAAATAAGTTTACCTATTTTACTCCTTTAAATGATGAACAGAATAAAGAAGATTCAAATGATGATGATTATATTATTAAGTAATCGAGGTTTTTATGAATAGTTTTATTATCATAAGAGATAATTTCAAGGAAAAAAATATGCTCATAGATATGCTGAAAGCTTTAATTGGCAATAATATAGAAATTATTGAAAATAGGGATAGTTTTGTAATTTTTCATTCTTATTCTAATTTGGAGGATATTAAAAGCTTATTATTATCGTTTTGTAATGAGCTAATGGTAAATATTTGTGCATATTTATCATTTTATGATAACTATAAGGCACAATTAGAAATTAATTTAATCAAAAAGGTATTTCCTATTTTGCCAATTGGTATACATTCATTTAAAGAGACACTACTTTTAACTTTAAATAAAATAAATGGTAAGGAAGCTTTAGATTTGATCTTACAATCAAGTGCTATTGATAAGGAATTTATTAAAGGCTTTGCTGAAAATGATCTAAATGTATCTAAGGCTAGTAAAAATTTGTATATTCATAGAAATACTATTAATTATAAATTGGATAAAGCTAAGGAGCTAACTGGCTTTGATTTACGTTGCTTTAAAGATATATATATTCTTTATAGTTTAATTTTAAAGGATGAGGTCTATTAATATGGATTTTGAAAAGCACTGGTTATTAATTACTACTAAAATGCTTAATTTATATAAAAATGACTCAAAAAGAATTCAACATTTTTTAAAGGTATACACTATAACTAAGCTAATATGTCAAATGGAAGAGGTAGATGAAAAAACATTATGGATTTGTTGTTGTAGCGCTCTCGTACATGATATAGGTATAAAAGAAGCTACCAAAAAACACGGCTATTGTAATGGCTATTTGCAGCAGCTATATGGTCCTAATGAAGCTATGAAGCTTCTAGAAGATTGTAATTTGGATAGGGAATCAATTGAAAGAATTTGCTTTTTAGTAGGACACCATCATACCTATAATGATATAAAGCAACTAGACTATCAAATATTAGTTGAAGCTGATTTTTTAGTCAATTTTTATGAAGAAGGTTTAAAGCCTTATAATCGCGATTATTGTGTCAACAAAATTTTTAAAACTAAATCCGGCTTAAAACTTTATGATTTAATGTATAGGCCATAAGAATAATGCTTTCTTTTTGTGCACTTTGCACATAGATAGAAAGCGTTTTTTCTTATATAATTAATTTAGAATATTAGGAGGAAGTAAAATGGCAACTTTAGATTTAATAAATATTAATAAGGTTTACCCAAATGGAGTCCAAGCTGTTTTTGATTTCAACTTACATATTGATGATAAGGAATTCATAATTTTCGTTGGTCCATCTGGATGTGGTAAATCTACTACTTTACGTATGATAGCAGGTTTGGAAGATATTTCTTCTGGAGATTTCTTTATCAATGATCAAAGAATGAACAATGTAAGCCCTAAGGATCGTGGAATTGCGATGGTATTCCAATCATATGCACTATATCCACACATGACAGTATTTAATAATATGGCTTTTGGTTTACAATTACGTCGTTTACCAAGACAAGAAATTGCTGCACGTGTAGCAGAAGCAGCTAAAATTTTAGGCCTTGAAGGTCTATTAAATCGTTATCCACGTCAATTATCAGGTGGACAATGTCAACGTGTTGCATTAGGACGTGCAATTGTACAAAATGCAAATGTATTCTTACTAGATGAGCCTCTATCTAACCTAGATGCTAAATTACGTGTAACAATGCGTGGAGAGCTTACTAAACTTCATAAACGTTTAGGATGTACAACAATTTATGTAACCCATGACCAAATTGAAGCTATGACAATGGCTGATAGAATTGTCGTTATGCGTGATGGTCGAATTCAACAATGTGGTACACCAAAAGAGATTTATGATTCTCCAGCTAACGTTTTCGTAGGAGGATTTATTGGTACACCACCAATGAACTTTATACATGGTATTTTAAAAGACAATGGAACATTTGTATCTTCTAAGGGTAATTATACAATTAAAATTCCTGAGGGAAAATTAACTGCTGCTAGAGAACAAGGCTATGAAAATAGAGAGGTTATTTTTGGTATTCGTCCAGAGGATATTTCAGATAACCCAGTTATTATTGAAACTTATCCTGATGCCGTAGTAGATATTACTGTTGAAATTTCTGAACTTTTAGGTGCCGAGACAAATATCTATACTTCAGTTGATGGTGATTCTATTATAGCTTCAGTTTCAGCTCGTGATGATTTAGCTCCAGGACAACCATTAAAACTTGTATTTGATATGAATCATTGTCATTTATTTGATGCTGACACAGAATTGATTATAAAGTAATTTTTAAGTTTAATTATCTAATAATAGGTATATTTAAAAGATAATAAATGAGCTCTTAAGGTGATAATCTATTGATTCACTTTAGGGCTCTTTTTACATTCATTTAAAATAACAAAATAATAAGGCTGATTAAACAATCAGCCTCAGACCGTTGACAAACCCCTGTTTTTAAAAATCAGGGGTTTGTCCTTTTATAATTATTATTAAAAACCACGCTTTAGACAAATCGAGAATAACTTTTTTGACTTTACCTACGTGTCGATTTTTATATAAC
>DVKU01000002.1 GCA_018715825.1 Candidatus Avacholeplasma faecigallinarum | reverse complement strand
ACAGTTGATAATCTATGAGCAATAATAAAGCTTGTCCTTCCCTTTAGCACGACCTCAATAGCCTTTTGAATAAGGCCCTCAGTTTTAGTATCAATTGATGAGGTTGCCTCATCTAAAATAAGAAGCTGTGGGTTATTAACTATAGCTCTTGCAAAAGAAATTAACTGCTTTTCACCTAAAGATAGCTTATTTCCACCTTCTCCAACAAAGGTATTATAGCCATCATCAAGTTTTTCAATAAATTCATCTGCTGAAACTAGTTTTAAGGCTCTTATACACTCCTCATCAGTAGCATTTAGATTGCCGTATCTAACATTTTCTAAAATGGTATCAGAAAACAACTGTGGCGTTTGTAAAACATATCCTAAATTAGAATGTAACCACGTAATACTTCTATCCTTATAACTTTTACCGTCAATTAAGATATCACCACTTGTGGGCTCATAAAATCTACATATTAAATTAACAATTGTAGATTTGCCACTACCTGTATGTCCAACTAAAGCAACATTAGAACCATGCTTTATTTTCAAATTAAAGTCTTTTAAAACAGTTTGTCCTTCATCATATTTAAATGTAACATTTTTAAACTCTATATCACCAACCAAAGGTTCAAAATTTTCATATTTAGGATGAAAAATTGTTCCATATTTTTCAATAACCTCAGGACTGTCAACTATATCAGCCTGTTTTTCAATTAAAGAAATAATTCGTTCAGCTGAGGCTTGAGCCTGTTGAAACTCTCCCAAAATATTTGAAACCGACATAACCGGATCAAAAAATTTAATTGTATAATCAACAAAAACATACAATGAAGAAACACTAATAGCCAACAGGGTTCCTACATATAAGGTCGTTCCAACACAAAAATAACATAGAATAAAAATAATTGGCCCAAATAAGGAGGAAAACATCACAGCTCTTAAGGATGATTTCTTGTAATCAACAGCCTTACGCAAAAATTCATCACTATTTTTTTCCTCTATTACCAAGGATTTAGTTGTTTTAACACCCATAAAGCCCTCGTTATAGCTAGCTGTAATTTTAGAATTACATGCTCTAGCATCACGATATGATCTTAGAATTTTCTTTCTAATAAAATATGTTATTATAAATAAAAATGGCAATAAAATGATAATAATCAAAGACAGCTTAATGTTATAAATCATCAATACAATTAATATTCCAAACATAGTAAGAAGACCCCAAAATAAATCAACAACACCCCACGATATTATCTCACTAAGCTTTCGAGCATCTGAGGTTAATCTTGCCATAATCCAGCCTTGAGCTGTTTTATCAAAATAAGAAAATGGTAATCTTTGCAAATTAAGATAGGCCTCTTTTCGTAAATCATATGATGTAGCAACTTCTACCTTACCTGCAAAAAATAAAAAAGAAAATACGCATAAACCATAGGATATTGCTACAACTAAATACAAGATTATAAATAACCAAACTGAGGAATAATCAGCATTTGAAACAAAATAATGATCTAGTGCATACTTATTTAATATTGGATAAAAAACATCTAAAAAGGCTAAACAAATTACTGATAAAATTAAGCCACATGAAATGCCCTTATGTCTTAAAACTGTTTTTATAATTTTTTTCCATGGACCTTTATCTTTACTTTTGTAATCTAAATCCAAAATCTCTTCATCTAATTGCATATCATTACTCTCCTTTCTCCAATAGCTTTTTGAAATTATCCTCTAGCATTCCCTGAATGCCCCATAATTCCTTATATAATCCATCCTGCTTAACAAGCTCGTTATGATTACCCTGTTGAACAATCTTACCATTCTGTAAAACCAAAATTAAATCTGCTTCCTTGGCAGTAGTCGTTCTATGGGTGATAATAATCATAGTTTGATTAGGATCTTTTTCCTTTAAAGCTCTTCGAATCATCATATCTGTTTGGGTATCTAAAGCCGATAAGGAATCATCAAATATTAAAACAGGAGCCTTGGTTACTAGCATTCTAGCAATAGCCACCCTTTGCTTTTGACCACCACTTAAGGTTGTTCCCTTTTCTCCAACAATAGTTTTATATCCTTTTTCAAAGTTTAATATCTCATTATGAATAGATGCTACTGAAGCGGCTCTATAAACATCATTTTCTTTGATATTATTATCCGTAATTGCAATATTTTCATAAACAGTCTTAGAAAATAAAAAAGGATCTTGAAGAATTAATTTTACATTACTTCTTAAATATTTTTTATCAATTTCTTTTATATCTACACCATCTATTTTTATACAGCCAGAATCTATTTCTAATAACCTTGTAAGTAAATTACAAATTGTAGATTTACCACTTCCAGTTTTACCAACTAAAGCTACTGTTTGACCTGACTTAATTTTAAATGAAATATCATTTAATAAATGCTTGTTATCATCTTTAAATTTAAATGAAACATGTTCAAACTCTATGTTACCCTTAATTATTGGCTTTTTATCCCCATTAATTACAAATTCATCTTTAACCTCTAATACCTCATTAATTCTATTTGCAGCAACTGAGGCTTTACCAAAAGATGCAATAATTCTTCCTAAGCCACGCATTGGCCATATTAACATACCCATCAATAGTAATGCAGCAACTATATCAGATGATTGCATAAGTCCTTTTTGGCTTAAATATATACCACAACCTAATGTAATAGCGTATTGTAAAAAGACTACAAAATCACTACAGCCCCAGAAAATAGCCATAACACTATTAAACTTTTGATTTTTGCTAGAATAATCCTTGCTAGCTGCATCCATTTTTTTAAATTCATAATCTTCATTGGAAAAAGCCCTAACAACTCTTGCATTATTGACATTTTCTTGAATAATAGTTGTCATTTTACTTTCAGCCTCTTCAATTTCTTTAAATTTCTTATTACAATATCGAAAATAAATAATAGAAGATATAGCTGTAAAAGGTAAAATTAAAACACTTATTAGCATTAAAATCGGAGATATCTGATAAACTTGATATGCCCCTATTCCAACAGTGACAAAAATATTAATAAAGTTAGGAACTTGGGCAGATACAAAGGTACTAACCTGATCAATATCTGAACTACATCTTTGAATCATGTCTCCAATATCCATATTATTATGGTAAGTATAATCTAAGTTACATATATGATTATACATTTTAACCCTTAAATCAAACCCTAAATATTGTGCTAATGCTCCTTGTAGATAATTAGATGAAAATCTCATAATAGAGCGAATAGCTTGAACTATAATCATAGTTAAACTAACAACTAAAATGATAGTTATA
>DVKU01000063.1 GCA_018715825.1 Candidatus Avacholeplasma faecigallinarum | reverse complement strand
ACCTCATATTGATTATAAATTGAGTTCCGCGAAATCCCTAGGAATTTGTTCCTTTCTTAAAAATTCTTTTAGAATGTGGGGACACATTCCCCACACCCTTTGTTATACTTAGGAACTAATCAAAAGTTAATCATAAGGATTTTATCAAAAGTTAATTATAATTGATGCTGCAAATAAAGAAAATAATATTGAAAATAAGTAATATTATGCTATAATTATTTTGTATAATCCTAAGTGAAAGGAATTAGTAATTAGATGATACTATTTAGAGAGTTACAGTGTGGTGAAATGTAATTAGCTATTCTAATGAATCTACCCTGGATAGGAATCGTATTTTCGCGTTAAGAGGTTAAGTGCTAGCGATGCTAGAAATAAGGTGGCACCACGGTTTATACGTCCTTAGTTTACTAGGGACTTTTTTTATTTAAAAGGAGAGAAAGACAATGTTAGATATTAAATTCATTAGAGAAAACAAGGAATTAGTTAAAGAGAATATCAAAAAGAAATTTCAAGATGAAAAATTACCTTTAGTTGATGAGGTGGTAGAGCTTGATAAACAAATTCGTTTATTAAAACAAGAAGGTGAATCCCTTCGTGCTAGTCGTAATGACTTAAGTAAACAAATAGGTCTTTATATGCGTAATAAAGATTTCGCTAAGGCCGAAGAGATTAAACAAACAGTTACCAAAAATAATGAAAGAATTGCTGAAATTGATCCATTATTAGCAGAGTCTGAAGCTAAGCTTTATGAAAAAATGCTAGTAATACCACAAATGATTGATCCTAGTGTACCAGTAGGTAAGGATGATAGTGAAAATGTAGAAATTCAAAGATTTGGCGAGCCAGTTGTACCAAATTATGAGATTCCTTACCATGCTGATATATTGGCTAAATTTAATGCTTTAGATAAGGATGCATCAGGAAGAACTAGTGGTAATGGTTTTTATTATTTATTAGGCGATATAGCTAGATTGCATTCAGCTGTTTTATCATATGCAAGAGATTTTATGATCGATAAGGGATTTACTTACTGTATACCTCCTTTTATGATACGTAGTGATGTAGTAAATGGCGTTATGAGCTTCAAGGAAATGGAAAACATGATGTATAAAATTGAAGGTGAGGATCTATTTTTAATAGGTACAAGTGAGCATTCTATGATTGGTAGATTTAAAAATCAAATTGTAAAGGAGTCTTCACTTCCTATAACCTTAACTTCTTATTCACCATGCTTCAGAAAAGAGGTTGGTGCTCATGGTATCGAGGAAAGAGGAATTTATCGTGTACATCAATTTGAAAAACAAGAAATGATTGTTTTATGTAAGCCAGAGGATAGTATGACTTGGTATAATAAGATGTGGAGTTATACAGTTGAATTTTTTAGAAGCTTAGATGTTCCAGTTAGTACATTGGAATGCTGTAGTGGTGATTTAGCCGATTTAAAGGTTAAAAGCTGTGATGTTGAGGCTTGGAGTCCTAGACAAAAGAAATATTTTGAAGTTGGATCTTGTTCTACCTTAGGTGATGCTCAAGCTAGAAGATTAGGAATTAGAGCTAAGGGTGATGATGGTAATTATCTAGTTCATACACTAAATAATACTGTTGTAGCTTCACCACGTGGTTTAATTGCCATAATTGAAAACAATTATAACGAAGATGGCTCTATTAACATACCTAAAGTATTACAACCATATATGGGTGGAAAAACTATTATAAAGTAAAATAAAAAAAAATCTCAATTTGAAAAGCAAATTGAGATTATTATTAAAAATTTCTCATTTAAAGTATTAGTATTATGTATTTTGGGGGAGTATATGTAATGAGAAATTTTCTTCTCCTTTCTTAATTTTTTACACTTATATTCTAACAATTAAATGACGTAGGAATTTTTATAAATTGTGTAAAACAGTTATTAAAATATGTGAAATTTATGGAGGTAAAAATGTTTTTAGCTGAAGAAGCAACAAATAGCGTAGATTACATTGCAATGCTAGAATCTTTTATTGAGAGGGCAATAAATATTGGTATTAAATTAGTTATTGCTATTATCATATTAATTTTTTCATTTAAAATAATTAATTTTATTTCTAAACGTTTATATAAAAGATTGCATAGAAAACAAGTTGACGAGACAATCGCTAGAGTTGTTTTTAATACAATGCGAATTGTACTTAAATTATTAGTAGTTGTTTGTTTAGTTGGATATGTTGGTATTGAGACTGCCTCAATTTCAGCTTTAGTAGCATCAATTGGTGTTGGTGTTTCATTAGCTGTACAAGGTACTTTGGCTAATTTTGCTGGTGGTGTTATTATAGTTTTGATGCGTCCTTTTAAAATTGGTGATAGTATTACATCAAATGGTGAATCTGGGACTGTCGAGGATATTAGATTATTTTATACTAATATTGTAACTCCAGATAATAGACTAGTTATGATTCCAAATGGCGAATTAGCTAATAATGTTATAATTAATAAATCAGCTAAGGAGAATCGTCGTTGTGATGTAGTTATGTCAATCTCTTATGGAGCTGATGTTGATAAAGCTAAGGCTGTAATTAGAGAGGTTTGTGAAGCTAATGAGCTTATTTTACAAACTCCCATTCCTTATGTGGAAATAGGAGCATTATCAGCATCTTCAGTGGATTTAAACGTGCGTGTTTGGTGTAAAAATAGTGATTATTGGCCAATTTATACCTATTTAATTACTGAAATTAAGAAGGCTTTAGAAGCAAATGGTATAGAGATTCCATTTAATCAATTGGAGGTTAAAGTTAAGCAATAATGGTGTTTATAAAGACACCATTTCTTTTTGTATGTCAATTGATTATTTAAAATAGATTTGTTATAATTATATGGTGTTATAAGGAGATGACTTTATGAAGAAATTCTATTTAACGACTGCGATTGCATATACTTCTTCAAAGCCTCATATTGGTAATGTATATGAAGCAATTTTGGCAGATTGTATTGTTAGATATAAAAAGAAAGATGGCTATGATACTTATTTTCAAACTGGAACTGATGAGCATGGCCAAAAAATAGAACAAAAGGCTTTAGGCTTAAATATTACACCAAAGGAGCATGTTGATCATATTTCAAATGAAATTAAAAAGATTTATGCTTTAATGGATGTTAATTATGATCATTTTATTAGAACTACAGATTCTTATCATGAGAGGGTCGTTCAACAAGCTTTTGAAAAGCTATATAAAAAAGGTGATATTTATAAGGGTGTTTATGAAGGATATTACTGTGTTGATTGTGAATCTTATTTTACTGAAAAGGATCTAGTTGATGGTTGTTGCCCTGACTGTCATGCGAAGGTTACTAAAAATAAAGAGGAGTGCTATTTTTTAAAGCTATCTACATATCAAGATAGGTTAGTAGAATATATAAAGAATAATCCTCAGTTTATTCAACCAGAATCACGTAAAAACGAGATGTTAAATAATTTCTTGTCCAAGCCTTTACCTGATTTATGTGTATCAAGAACATCTTATAAATGGGGTATACCTGTTACTTTTGATCCAAAGCATGTTATATATGTTTGGATTGATGCTCTTTTAAATTATATCACAGGTATTGGATATAATATGGATGGTAAGCCTGCTCCATTATATGATAAATATTGGCCTTGTGATGTTCATTTAATAGGTAAGGATATTCTTAGATTCCATACA
Source organism: Candidatus Avacholeplasma faecigallinarum (assembly GCA_018715825.1). GTDB lineage: Bacteria > Bacillota_I > Bacilli_A > Acholeplasmatales > Anaeroplasmataceae > Anaeroplasma > Anaeroplasma faecigallinarum. The sequence continues at coordinate 2,162 of DVKU01000063.1, read as the reverse complement.
ATTTATTGGCCTATTATGTTAATGGCTTTGGATTTACCTTTACCAAAACAAGTTTTTGGACATCCATGGATTTTAATGAATCATGGTAAAATGAGTAAGTCTAAAGGAAATGTAATTTATACAGAGGATTTAGTAGATTTATTTGGTGTTGATGCTGTAAGATATTACGTTTTACATGAAATTCCATTCGCTCAAGATGGAAACATAACTTATGAATTAGTTTGTGAAAAATCAAACTCTGATCTTGCTAATACCTTAGGTAATCTGGTTAATAGAACAATTGCTATGGTAAAAAAATATTTTAAAGATGAAAGTATTTATCCTCAAAAATCTACCGAATTTGATGAGGTATTAAAGTCTTTGATGGTGGAAACAGTAGTTAATTATAAGAAGTCAATGGATCAATATAAGGTTTCTGATGCTATAGAAGAGGTTATGAAGCTTTTAAGGGGTTCTAATAAATATATTGATGAAACTGCTCCTTGGGTATTAGCTAAGGATGAAACTAAAAAAGAGATATTAAGAACTGTTTTATATAATTTATTAGAGGCAATTAGAATTAGTTCTATTTTGTTAGAGCCGGTTATGCCTCAAACATCTAATAAAATTTATCATGCTTTAGGTACAAATTTAACTAATTTTGCCGATTTAAAATATAATAGTTGTAAAGAATATATGGTTAATCCAATTGATGTCTTATTTAAGAGATTGGATGTTAATGAGGTAATGGAGTTAGTTCACCAAAAAGAAAATCCTACAGTAGTAGAGCCTACAAAGCCTTTAATTTCTATTGAAGATTTTGATAAATTAGATTTAGCTGTTGGTCAAATTATTGAGGCTAAGCGTCATCCTAAGGCTGATAAGCTTTTAGTATTCAAAGTTGATTTAAAGACTGAAGTGCGTCAAATAGTTTCTGGTATAGCTAAATATTATGATCCTCAAAGCCTTATTGGTTGTAAGGTTGTAGTAGTTAAAAATTTAAAGCCTATTAAGCTTAGAGGAGAAGAATCATTTGGTATGTTATTATGCGCATCCGATAAAGATGATAACAATTTGGAATTAATTCAAGTTAATAAGCTTAATCCAGGAGATATTGTAAGATAGTATGGAATCTGTTGTAATAAAGCCTCCGAAAAGACAACAAGTTTTAGATGATTTGTTTAGAGTAATAATTGTTATATTCTCATCTGCAATTTATTCAATCGCCGTTGCTTGGTTTTTGGAGCCTGCTAACCTAGTTTCTATAGGCTTAACAGGGGTTGGTCAAATATTAAATCGTTTGTTTTTGCTAGTTAATATTGATATTCCTGTTGGTGTCTTTGTACTGTTAACAAATATACCATTATGTATATACGGTTTAAAATCAGTTTCCCCTAGATTTATGATTTACACAGTGTTATCAATTGTCGTTCAGTCAGTTTTTCTTTTAGGGTGGTTGCCACAGGTAAATATTGTTGATGATATTGAATCTAATCGTTTATTTTTATCTATTATAGCTGGATTAATTTGTGGAGTTGGTATTGGTTTAGCTTTAAGATATGGTACATCAACAGGTGGAGTAGATATTTTAGCTCAGGCCTTAAATTTTAAGAAAAATATTTCTATTGGTGTTTTTTCGACAATTGTTAATATTATACTTGCTTGTATAGCTGGTGGTTTTATGCAGGGTGATTGGGCGATTACCTTCTATACGTTTATATTTATTATTATAACTAACATTGTAGTTGACAAGATACATACGGCTTATAACTTTTTAAGAATTGATGTTATAACTACAAAATCTGAAGAATTATCTAAAGCCTTAATATCTGGTATTAATAGAGGATGTACAATACTAGATGTACAAGGAGCTTATACTCATCAAACTAAATTTGATGTCTTTATGGTTATATCTTCATATGAGCTTGAAAAAGCAAAGAAAATAATTCATGGTGTTGATCCTCAAGCTTTTATAATGGTCTTACCAGTAAAAAGAATTATCGGTGCCTTTTTTAAGCATACAATTATATAAATTTTAATTATTAAATAAATGGTACTCTAAATTCTAGGGGGTGTCGGGGGATTTCCAGCTCTAAACTAAATTAGGTGTGAGCTCTAAATTTCTTGGGTGTTACCCTTCTATAAATAAAATGAGGTGTATCTATAAATAAAACGGGGTGTTC
>DVKU01000012.1 GCA_018715825.1 Candidatus Avacholeplasma faecigallinarum | reverse complement strand
TTAACATTTTTTTATAATGATAAAAAATTTATAAGCAAAGCTAAAAGTCAAATTACTGGGTTCATAGCCTTTGCGATAATCTATTTTATTGTAGGATTTTCAATGAAGTTTTATGGTGATTATAACAAAATAGAAGCTAAAACAGTAGCCTATATCCCTCTTATTATATTTGCCATACTAGCAATCGTTTGTTCTTTTTTTGCTCGTTCAGAGTCTAAGCCCGATTCAAATGAAGAAAAAAATCAAAATGGTGGAAATATACTATTACTTATCTTGACTTTAACAATATCACTTGTAACAGTTTTGTCATTAGCATTAAATGTTGTTAAAATAGAACTTAATGGGGCGGTTTCAATAGTTGGAAATACATCTTCATTAAGTCAAAGTATTAATTTAACTGGCTATAAATTAATTTCTGATTCAAATGAGTTGTCAAGCGGCTTTCAAGTTATTTCATTCTTATTAGTTATTATGCTATTAACAACATCTTTAGGAGTTATCTTTACATTGACAAGCTATTTTTCAAAAAGTTCATATTATAAATCAATAGCTAGATATTCAATAGTTGCCAATTTAACTTTCGTTTTAGCCTTAAGTATTTCTGGTCTATATTTTGCTATTGCTAATAAAATAAATGAAGAAAGTATTTCTGAAATTATCGATAGCTATACAAATTTAGTAGATTTTAGCTATGAATATAATATCAAAACAGATTTAGTTTATGCCTTAGCTTTAGATGTTATATTCATCATCATCGTTTTAGCTAAAAAGGTTATCGACAAGACAGAATACAACTATATTACTATTAAAGGTGCAAGTCAAATAGAACAAGATAAAATTGAAAATGAAAAACCTCAACCAATATTTAATAGCAATAGCAGTGATTATAGTAGCAATGATGAAGATTTTGATTTATGTCCGGCATTTACCGAATTAGATAATAATATTTCAGCATATAATCAGGATTTGGCATTTAGAATAACTAAAACTGGTGATATAAACGATCTAAGTAGTTTTTGTAAATACATTGTCGATTACGCTAAAAATAGCCGTCTACATCTATCTTACTCAAAAGAAACAATCGCTAGCTTTGTAGCTGGACTAGGTGCATCAAGACTACAAATACTTCAAGGTATGTCAGGAACTGGTAAAACTAGCCTACCTAAAATATTTGCAGAGGCTATATATGGTAATTGTGAAATTATAGAGGTAGAGTCATCTTGGAAGGATAAAAATGAGCTTTTAGGATATTACAATGAATTTTCACAAATTTACACACCTAAAAAATTTACTCAGGCTTTATACAAGGCTGCCTTAAATAAAGAGATAACTACCTTTATAGTACTTGATGAAATGAATTTATCTAGAATAGAATATTATTTTTCTGATTTTTTATCACTTATGGAAAATGAAGAGGATAAAAGATTTATTAAGCTTACAAATGTCAAATTAAATCATTGTTCTAATAAAGAGATAATTGAATATAAAGGACTTCTTAATTCTCACACTATTAAAATTCCTTCTAATGTTTGGTTTGTAGGTACTGCTAATCGTGATGAATCAACATTTGTAATTTCTGATAAGGTTTATGATAGAGCATTTACAATGAATTTTAATTCTCGTGCTCCAAAGGTTAGAGATTATGATGAAGTATTACAACCACACTTTTATTCATACGACATGCTAAATAATATGATTTTGCAAGCTATAGAAAACGAAACTTTTGATGCTGAAGAAAATGAAATTATAACAAAGGTAGAAGAGCTTTTAGCTCCATATAATATCTCTTTTGGTAATCGTATCTTAAATCAAATTGAAAAATTTGTTAAGGTTTATAAAGCCTGCTTTAATAATTGGGATGTAACAAATGATGCTGTTGAAATCATTTTATTAAGTAAGGTTGTAAGTAAGCTTGAAACTAAGACCATAGAAGATAAAGACTATTTAATAAATGAATTTGAGTCTCTTGGCTTGAATCGTTGTGCAAAATTTGTTTCAAGTTTAAATGAGGATTAATATGCTTAAAGATAACTATGATGAATTATTATCCTTAAAAGAGTCACTACAACCAATCGATAATTTTATTAATAAGCATAATAAACTAACCTTAATTGAATTTGATTATTATAGCGTTCATGATTTAACTTTATTCGTTATGAATTTAAGTCTTGATTTTATAGAAATTGAACAAACTATTAAGCAAATCGAAAAGGCTTTACCAGCCTTAAAAAGGATAGTTGCCAAACCTATTGTCGAATTAAAGGATGTAAGTGATGTGGTCCCAGTTGAACTTGCAAGAACTATAAATCAAGATACTATTAATCATTTAAGTACTCATATGTCAAATATCCAAAATATTACTAATAACAGGATTAAGCCAGCCAAATTACTGACTAGAGCGTATGAGGATAATTATAGTATTTATGAAAATATTGTTACGTGTAATTTAATTGATGAAGTATTAAGCTATATAAGAAAAATCAAAAAATCATTACAGGAATTAATTTATACTAATGAGGTTATGCAAGTAA
>DVKU01000062.1 GCA_018715825.1 Candidatus Avacholeplasma faecigallinarum | reverse complement strand
TGTAAAGTGGCAAATATTGTTCAAAAGGAATTTAATGGTCAAGTAACTAATTATTATCTTTTAACCCCTTTAGTTGGAATGAAAGCTTTACTACAAGTACCGGTTGATAGTCCTGTTGCTAAAGAAAAGCTTCGTCCTATATTATCAGAGCATGAAATATATTCTTTAATTGAACAAATCCCCACAGTTAAACCATATTGGATTGATAATGAAAATGAACGTAAAAAACATTTTTCTAATATTTTACGTTGTGGAAAAAGAATTGAGGTAATTGGTATAATCAAAAGTATTTACGAGCATCAAAAAGAGCTTAAAGAGCGTGGAAAAAAATTACATGCCTGTGATGAACAATACTTTAAGGATGCTGAAAAAATAATATATGAAGAAATTGCCTATGTTCTTAATATAAAAAAATCTGATGTAGTAAATTTTATTATCTCCAATATAGAATCATAATATTTATATTTTAAAAGCCTCATACGACGAATATATGAGGCTTTTTACAATGGTTTAAATAAGTACTTCTTGAAATACTCTTAAGGCGTTTTTATATGTAATTTTGTCAATCTCTTCTTTGGTAAAACCATTTGCATACAATGCATCAACCAATTTTGTTAAAAGTGATGCATCCTTCAATTCTATATTATTATTAATACCATCAAAATCACTGCCTAGGGTAATAACATCTACGCCAACTAGCTTTTTAATATACTTAATATGTTTAATTAAACATTCTATTGTCCTACGTCCTATTTGAGGATCATTATCTAAAAACTCATTACAATAGTTCATTCCCATAATGCCACCATTTTTATTTAGGGCAATAATCATTTCATCTGTTAAATTTCTAACGTGCTTACATATACTTCGGCAATTAGAATGGGAAGCCACAATAGGCTTTGTTGAGGTATTTATAACATCCCAAAAACCTCTATCAGACAAATGAGATACATCAATAATCATATTTAAATTATTCATCATTTTTACTACTTCAATGCCAAATTTTGTTAGGCCATCCTCTACATTAGGTGTAAAATGATCTATATTTTCTTGGTTTAAATTTATGTTAGGATATCCTAGTTGGTTTTTATAATTCCAACTTAGGCAAATCATTCTAACACCTAATCTATGTAACGTCTTTAAATAGCTTAAATTTCCTTCTATTACTTCGCCCTCTTCAACAGTTAATAAAGCAGAGATTTTTTGATCATTAGCATTTTTGATAATATCATTAAAGGTATAACAAACTTTTAAATCTTTATTCTTGGCTATTTGTTCATAAAACAAGTCAATCATTTCGATACACGTTTTAAAAGGTTCGGCTTTTTTACTATCAACAAACATGGCAAAGCATTGTAGCATATATTTGCCTTTAATCAATTTATCTACATCTATTTGTAAATTATTTTGACTTAAACCAGCATCATTTTTATTATACAAACATCCGATAGTATCACAATGTAAATCAATAATTGGCATTAAAAACGCTCCTTTATATATTGTAAAAATTCCTCCAAGGTATAGCTTGGCATATCTATTGGCAAATTATTTTTATTTATTAAAAAATCGGTAATAAGGATTTTACTCATACCTGATGGTAAATTGGAAAAATCATCAGACACATCATTACCTACCATAATGCAATCATCCTCATGTAATGATAGTTTATTTAATATTTCTAAATAGTATTTTGGGTTTGGCTTGCAATAATGACTATTTTCATAGGTCGAGATATATATAAAATCATTGGGATCTAAACCTGCCCATTTAATTCGTTGAATTGTACATATTTTAGGAAATAAAGGATTAGTGGCCAAAATTAATTGATAGCCCTTTGACTTAAGTGTTGAAACTATATCTTTAGATAAGCTATTATTTCTAACAATTTGCTTGATTTCGTTAAATTCATTTTCATAATATTTATCGAACAAAGCTATTTTACTATCAATATCGCTATAATACTTACGCATACATTCCCAAAATACTTCTTTATTAGTCTTACTACCATCATTTGTAATTATACAATATGCCGCATTAGAAAAATGCTTCATAAACTCGAGGCTATCATAACCAAATTCTTTTACCTTTAAAGCTACTGATTTAAAATAGCATTTTACAAATTCATCCTGATTCATTTGTAAAAGTGTTGAATCCAAATCAAACAATATTGTTTTTTTCATATTACTCCTCATTTTCTAAATATTGCATTATCTCACATACATACATTCTATGCATATCACCATTAGAATAGTATTGATTTCTAATCTCACTAGGTAAATTTTCATATGGTATATCAATACTATATAGTTTTTTCATCTTTAAAACATATTTAGCCTCAGTAATGTAATAGCCATTAAAATCAACATCAAGAGTCTTATGCAATCCAGATGCCAAAAATTTATCTATATCACGGCCTGATTTACTGCCAAAAATTGCTTTTTCATTTTTATAATCATCAGTTAAAAAGGATAAGGTAACAGAGTTTGATTTTTCAATAAAATCAAAAGTATATCTTGAATGTCTTACGAAGATGAAAGCCACCTTTTTACCCCATAACACTCCCATTCCTCCCCAGGATATAGTCATACTATTAACGCCATTTTCTCTATCACCGCAGGTTAAAATTGGCCATCCCTTATCAAATTCCTCAAAAACATTATAATTATATAATTTTAAATTTTTCTTTAGCATAAAAAATATGTTAGTTATTTAATTGTACTTTAAATAACTAATTCTCCTCGTATAATATATTTGTATTAATTATTTAATGATGCTAACACATAAACATCTTTTTATATTCAAGCATTGTTGAATACATGTTAATATATAATT
>DVKU01000061.1 GCA_018715825.1 Candidatus Avacholeplasma faecigallinarum | reverse complement strand
AATACTCTATAAGAGTACTTCTAACATCAAAGAATTATTAAGATTTTTCGTTCGAAAAGTCTTTTTTTATTATGAGTTATCCATATAAATTAAAAAGACACCTATAAAAAGCGTCTTTTGTCATCACTCTGAGGAAATTCATTTTTGAATTTCCTTATTTTAGATTTTGATCAAAGCTTGATTTAACCTTCAAACGATTTATTGCTCTTGCAAGACGAGCTTGATTTGTATAATACTCACGCTTACTTTGCTTATGTAATAAAGCCTCTTGAGCCTTTTCAGCATCTCTTTTAGCTCTATTGGCATCAATCTCAGAAGGTCTTTCGATTGAATCTACTAATATTAAAAGTTCATTATCTTCCATTTTAAAAAGGCCTTGTGATACTGAAGCAATCTCAAATTCCTTACCAGGTATTTTAACCTTCAAAGAGCCTGGAATTATAGCCCCTAAAAGATTACAGTGATTAGGTAATAGACCATATTGGCCTTTACTAGTGGGAATAACAATAGATTCGCACTCACCCTCATAGAAAACTCTATCAGATGCTAAAACTGATATTTTAAAGGTCTTTGCCATTATTTATCACCCTTTAGCAATTTAGCTTTTTCTATAACCTCATCGATTGTTCCTACATTATAGAATGCTGCCTCTGGATATTCATCCATATCACCATTTATAATAGCCTTAAAGCCTCTTAAAGTTTCACTAATTGGAACATATTTTCCTTTAAGGCCTGTAAATTTCTCAGCTACAAAGAATGGCTGAGATAAAAATCTTTGCACCTTACGAGCTCTTAGCACTGTTGTTTTATCCTCATCGCTCAATTCATCCATACCTAAAATGGCAATAATATCTTGAAGTTCATTATATTTTTGCAAAATTTCTTGGACACTTCTTGCAATCTTATAATGCTCTTCACCAACAATGTCTGGCTCTAGAATTCTAGAGGTTGAATCTAATGGATCTACAGCTGGATAAATACCTTGTTCAGCAATTTTTCTGCTTAATACAGTAGTGGCATCTAGATGGGAGAAGGTTGTAGCTGGAGCTGGGTCTGTAAGATCATCAGCAGGCACATAGATAGCCTGAACAGATGTTATTGATCCATTTCTAGTTGAAGTAATTCTTTCTTGAAGCTGACCCATTTCTTCAGCAAGAGTAGGCTGATAACCTACAGCTGATGGCATACGTCCTAACAAAGTAGAAACCTCACTACCAGCTTGAACAAAACGGAATATATTATCAATAAATAACAATACATCCTTGTGCATTTCATCTCTAAAATATTCAGCCATTGTTAATCCTGATAGGGCTACTCTCATACGCACACCAGGAGATTCATTCATTTGACCAAATACCAAGGCTGTTTTATCAACTACACCACTAGCTTGCATTTCATTCCATAGGTCATTACCTTCCCTACTTCTTTCACCAACACCTGTAAATATAGAGTATCCACCATGTTGCATAGCGATATTGTGAATCATTTCTTGGATTAAAACTGTTTTACCTACACCAGCACCACCAAGTAATCCTATTTTACCTCCCTTTGGATAAGGCTCTAAAAGGTCAATAACCTTAATACCAGTCTCCAAAATATTAATAGCAACCATTTGTTCTTCAAATTTAGGTGCGTTACGGTATATTGGCCATCTTGGCTTATCTAGAGGAATTTGGGGAGATTTATCTATAGTTTCACCTAAAACATTAAAGATATGTCCTAAGGTAACATCACCAACTGGAACACTTATTGGTCCTAAGGTGTTAATTACCTCCATATTTTTTTGTAAACCCTCGCTAGAGGATAACATGATACAACGTACTACGTTATTTCCAATATGTTGTGCTACCTCTAAATACTTCTTTTCATTATTTACAACAACATATAAGGCATCTTTAATTTTAGGAAGTGTATTTTCATCAAATTTAACATCAACAACAGGTCCTGAAACCTGAATTATTCTTCCGTTTTCCATACATTCTCATCCTTTCTTTTTCGAGCCTTAGCACCAGCAGAAATTTCTGTAATCTCTTGGGTAATGCCAGCTTGACGAACTCGATTATATTGTATAGATAATTCATCTAATAGCTTTATTGCATTATCATTAGCTGAATTCATTGCCTGCATACGAGCTTCTTGCTCACAACAAAAGCTATCAACTAATGCACTATAAATATATCCTGATATATAGCTTTGCATAATATTATCTAAAACCTCTGTTAATGAAGGATAAAATTGCAAATTATGAACAACTTTCTTGTCATTATTTACATCAGAAAATTGAGCTCTATGAAAAGGAATTAGACGAGTTGATTTGGCTTCACCAACTAAACCACTTTTTAAATCCGTATATATTACATATATCTTGCCAACCTTATTTTTATCATACAAATCCAATAAAATACTAGAGATTTCTCTTGCTCTATGCATTGTTGGATTAGATGCAGTATACATAAAGCTTTGTTCAATCTTTACGTTGTGTTCTTCAAAATAATGGCGGCCGTATTCACCTAAAACAAAAAGCTTAGTTTTAGGGTGCTCATCTATTAATTTTTTTGTTTCTTTTATAACATTTTGATTATAAGCACCAGCTAAACCTTTATCTGCTGTTATAACCAAGCAAGCATAAGTGTCACTACGCTTCCAAGTATTATCAATAGGATAAAAATATTTATTATCCAAATCAGAATTTATACGGAATATTCTTTTTATTTGAGCCTGCAAAGCATTAAAATATGGTCTTGTATGATCCAAATCGCTTTTAGCCTTACGCAATTTAGTTGAAGCAATTAAATACATTGCATTAGTTATTTTATGAGTGTCCTCTACACTTTTTATGTGCTTCTTAATATGTTCAACACTAGCCATAAACTACACTTCACTTTGCAAGTATTTTTCTAAATATTCATTTGCATAAGCCAAAATCTCATCTTTAATTTCCATAGTTAAAAGCTTTTCGTTTTCTATCTTATTACATAAAATAGCCTTTTCCTTCATAAAGCTTATTAAAAGATTTTTTTGGAAATCTTTAATTTTAGCAAAAGGTACTTTAGTAAATAATCTTTGAAGGGCACATACTAAAGTAATTACCTCTTCATATTGCTTTAAAGGATTATATTGAGGTTGACGTAAAACCTGCATTAAGCTCTTTCCGTATTCAAGTAATTGTCTTGTAGTAGTATCTAAATCACTTGCAAACTGAGTAAATACCTCCATCTCACGATATTGAGATAAATCTAATCTTAATGTTCCTGATGCTTTTTTCATAGCCTTGGTTTGAGCATCGCCACCAACACGGGAAACAGATAAACCAATATTAATGGCAGGTCTTTGACCAGCAAAGAATAAATCACTTTCTAAAAATAACTGACCATCTGTTATTGATATTATATTTGTAGGTATATATGCAGAAACATCACTAGCTTGAGTTTCTACAATAGGTAAGGCAGTCATACTTCCTCCACCTAACTCATCAGATAATTGGGCTGCACGCTCAAGTAATCTTGAATGCAAATAGAAAACATCACCAGGGTAAGCCTCTCTACCTGGAGAACGACCTAAAAGTAAACTTATTGTACGATAACTAATGGCGTGCTTTGATAAATCGTCATAGATAATCAAAACATCCTTGCCATGCTTCATAAAATATTCACCTAATGCACAACCGGCATAAGGAGAAATATATTGAATAGATGATGAATCACTGGCAAAGGCACTAACAATGATTGAATAATCTAAAGCACCTTTTTTTCTTAATGTTTCAACTAATAAGGCAACAGATGAGGCCTTTTGACCTATAGCAACATAAATACAAATTACA
>DVKU01000060.1 GCA_018715825.1 Candidatus Avacholeplasma faecigallinarum | reverse complement strand
TTTTCTCATCATTAGCCATATTATATATACAATTAGTATACTCCTTTGGCATCTTATCAGGATTTGTTAGCATCTTAGCTAAAAGCTTTCTACCAAGCTTTGTTTTACAACTATTAAGATATTGAAATAAAGACTTAGAACCAAATATATCTAAATCGGCTAATTTGTAATCATCCTTATTTAAAAAATCTCTTCCTTCATCTACAAATGAAGAAAAGTCTAATTTTCTTCTTTGATAATGCATCAAATATACTTTGCTTTTCTTTTTCATTAAATTTAAATTTTTAAAATAAACATTTGAAAAAAAGACAAAAACTAGCATAACAAAAAAGCTTGCTAAAGAGATTAATCCATATAATAAATATTGCTGTAAAGACATAAAACAAATTACCCAGACAATTAAGTTTATACCTAAAATAAGTCTAATCGCAGAGATTACTTTAGTTATTTTAGTAAGGTCTTCAATTTTATTTTTTACATCTTCTTCTAATTTAAATTCTAACATATTGCACCTCATTTAAAAAATAGGGGGAGTGGTTCTCCCCCTTGTTAATCTATTCTACTTTTATTGGTTTTGTATGCCATATTTCATCATTATATTGACGCATTGTACGGTCAGTAGTGAAGAAACCAGATTTAGCTACATTAATTATAGCCATTTCAGTCCACTTCTTTTGATCCTTATAAAGCTCATTAATTTTTTCTTGAGCCTTAATATAACTATCAAAATCCTTTAATACAAAATATGCATCATGATATAGTAAATTATCGCGGATAACAGCAAACTCGTTTTCATCAACCTTATCAAAGAAACCATTAGTTAATTGGTCAATTACTAAATGCACTCTCTCATCCTGGTTATATATATCCATAGGATTATAACCACCCATTTGATATAAATCAGTTACTTCCTTAGCATTCATACCAAAAATAACTATATTATCATCACCAACTAAATCACGAATCTCAACATTAGCACCATCTAGGGTACCTAAGGTAATGGCACCATTCATCATAAATTTCATATTACCAGTACCACTTGCTTCCTTAGAGGCTGTAGAAATTTGTTCAGATACATTAGCTGCTGGCATAATTGTTTCAGCATATGTTACATTGTAATTTACAACAAACACAACCTTTAATAAGGAATTAGTCTCCTCATCGTTATTAACCTTATCCGCAATTGTATTAATAAGCTTAATAACCTTTTTAGCAAAAGCATAACCTGGAGCTGACTTAGCACCAAAAATAAATGAATGAGGATAATAATTCTTTCTAAACTCACTATCAGTCTTTAAACGATTATAAACATACATTATATGAAGGGCATTCATAAGCTGACGCTTATATTCATGAAGACGCTTAACTTGAATATCAAAGATGGAATTTGTATCTAATGAAACGCCTTGAGTCTTATAAATTATATTAGCTAAAGCTTGCTTTCTTGAGGCTTTCATCTTCATAAAAGCCTGTTGAGTTTGCTCATCCTTAGCATACGCAAGAAGCTTAACTAACTCATTTTCAGGATCCTTAACCCAATTAGGACAAATATTATTTAATATTTTTACAAGCTCTGGATTAGAATGTAGGCACCATCTTCTGTGAGTGATACCATTTGTCTTATTATTAAACTTATTAGGATAATAATCGTTAAATACCTTCATTTCGATATTTTTAAGTATCTCTGTATGAAGCTGAGCAACACCATTGACACTAAATGAACCATGAATAGCTATATTAGCCATATGAACCATATTATCCTTGATAATTGCCATTTGATACATTTGAGGAGAATTATCACCATATACATTAGCAATTTCAATTAATATACGACGATTAATTTCTTCAGTTATAGTATAAATTCTTGGCAATAACTTCTTAAATAAGTGAACTGGCCACTTCTCTAAGGCTTCAGCTAAAATTGTATGGTTTGTATAAGCACAACAATTTTTAGTAATATTCCAAGCCTCATCCCAATCTAAATGCTCCTCATCAACTAGAATACGCATCAATTCTGGAACTATCAAAGCTGGGTGAGTATCATTAATATGGAAAACTGTTTTTTGATGCAAATTTTTAACTGTCTTATAAATACTTTTGTGTCTACGAACTGCATTGATTACTCCTGCAGATACGAAAAAGTATTGTTGCTTCAAACGAAGAAGCTTTCCTTCTTCTGTATCATCATTAGGGTATAGCATTGAAGATATTTCTCTTAATTTTCTATGATATTCAAAAGCATCAGTTTGAGGATAAACACTTGCTGGTTCTGCACTCCAAAGACGAAGAGTATTAACAATGTGATTATTATCTCCAATAATAGGAATATCATAAGGAACTGCCTTAACATACTCAGCATTTTTATGGCTTACCTTTAATTTACCATTTTCTGAGCCCATATCGATATAGCCATAAAATGGGATTTCTACTGATTCATTATCTTTACGTATCTCCCAAACATTTATATCCTTTAACCAACGATCTGGATGCTCTACTTGATAGCCATTACGAATTCCTTGTTCAAAAAAGCCATAACGATAACGTATACAATTACCATGAACAGGTAAACCTAATGATGCTACTGAATCCATAAAACATGCAGCTAAACGACCAAGTCCACCATTACCTAAACCAGCATCAGTTTCTTGATGTTCAACCTCATTTAAATCGATTCCTAGTTCATCAAAGGCTTGCTTAACAACTGGATAAACACCAGCATTCATTAAATTGTTAGTAATCATTCTTCCCATTAAAAATTCCATAGAAAAATAATAAACTACCTTAGCCTTTTGCTTTTTAGTTTGTTCAATTGTATTATGCCAATCTTTAGCAATATTATAACGAAGCATTTCTCCTAAAACGACGTATTGTTGATACGCAGTAGATTGATCAAAATCAACAGCGTACTTGTTTTCAACATTAGAAATAAAAGCTTCTTTAAATGTTTTAACATCTTTAAAATTTGGATAATTCATTTTTGCCTCCATAATTTATATCAAAATCCAATTTATTTTATCACATTTTCTTAATTATATTCAATAAAATTTCCATTTTTTTCTAGACATTCTTACGACTTGATGTTTTTGTTTTAGATTTACTTTTAGAAATTTCTTCATCCTTTACAGTCTTCTTTTGACGTTTTGGCTTTAAATTTGATTTAAGTAAAACAATACCAAGTGGGGGAATGGTGATATTAATTATGTAGTCTTGTCCTTGCCACTTACCCTTTTGAGCCTTTAAAGGCTTAGGATTAATTTGATTACTTCCACCATAAATATCCCTATCAGAATTCATAATCTCTACATAATTATAATCCCCTTTTACACCTATCTTATACTCATGATATGTGTTTGGCGTACAATTCATTACCACAATAATATGACTTTCCCTATTTTCTTCATATCTTGCAAAAATATAAATAGATTGATCCTTATTATCTGCCTCAATAAATTCAAAGCCTAGTGGGTCATAATCCTTTTGCCACAAAGCCTTTTCTTTTTTATATAAGGTTGTGAGCTCCTTAACATAACGATTAGCAGCATCATGAAGAGGAAATTTTTTAATTCCCCAAGGTAGTTCAGACTCATAATGCCATTCATCATATGAGGCTAATTCATTGCCCATAAACAATAGCTTTTTACCAGGATGGGTTATCATATAACCAATTAACAAGCGATAATTGGCAAACTGCTGCCATTGATCACCAGGCATCTTATTTAGTAGTGAGCCCTTCATATGAACAACCTCATCGTGAGAAAATGGCAATATAAACTGCTCGTTATAATAATACATCATTGAAAAAGTCAACTGGTTATGATGATATTTTCTATAGATAGGATCTAGTTTAAAATATTTTAACGTATCATTCATCCAGCCCATATCCCATTTAAAGTTAAATCCCAAACCACCAATACTAGCAGGCTTTGTAACATTAGGATAGCTAGAGGAATCCTCAGCCATTAACAAAACTCTATCATCCTCTTTAAAAATATGAGTTGATAGCCTTTGTAAAAAATCACATGCACCGTGATTAATACCACGATTTTGATTACCTAAATAATATATTAAATTGCTAACCGCATCTACTCTAAATCCATCAATATGAAAATACTTCATATAAAATAAAGCATTTGAAAATAAATATGATCTAGTAATACCTTTTCCTAAATCTAAATTAGCTGTACCCCATTCCTTATTTTCTCTATCCTCTTCTTTAGGATATTCATAAAGAGATGTACCATCAAACATATATAGGCCATGGGCATCCTTACAAATATGACCTGGAACCCAATCCATAATTACGCCAATTCCATTTTGATGTAATAAATCTACAAAATACATAAAATCCTTAGGAACACCATAACGTGGTGTTACTGCATAATAGGAGGTTCCCTGATAGCCCCATGAAGCATCAAGAGGATGTTCATAAACAGGCATCACCTCAACGTGAGTATAGCCATAATCCTTAAGATATTCAACTAGCATAGGAGCTATTTCATTAAACATATAAAATTCTCCATTAGGACTCTTTCTGCGCCATGATCCTAAGTGCATTTCATAAATAAGCATTGGCTTATCATAAACCTTAGGATGTGTATACATCCACACATCATCATTCCATTTATAGCCATCTATATCATAGACCTTAGAATCGGTAGATGGTCTAATTTGGCTGTAAAAGGCATAAGGGTCTGCTTTATAAATCTTATCATTGCTTTTGGTTGTAATTAAATACTTATACCTTTGCCACTCATAATCTCCTTCTAATTTAGCATACCATATTCCTTTTTCATCAATGCAATAAAGCTCCTGCTGGTTCATAGTAAAATTATTCCACTCTCCAACAATTTCCACACGCTTAGCATTAGGAGCGTATAAGCAAAATTCACAAGCAATATTTTTACCGTTTTCATCCTTTATAAGATGACTACCAAAAACCTTGTACGCATCTAAGCATAGGCCTTGGTCAAAATAATACAAAAAATCTTTGTTTATTCTTTCCCTAATTGCCATATAATATTCTCCTTTTAAAATAGTTTATCCTTATAGGTTAATTATATAATATTATAAGTATTTTCTCAACAGATAATATTTAAGCTTTTAAGACTAAAAGAAAAAGGAAGTATATAAAACAACATTTAAATACTTCCCTTTATATTTACATTTTCAATTTCTAAATAAGTATATCCCCTTGATAAAAGATATCGTTTTAATTTAGCTATATCCTTTATATTAGATAAATCATACTTGCCTTTTACTTTATTTACTAAATCATTCAATCCTTCATAATATAAGCTATCATCTATATTATCTAGGGCATTATTAATATCTTCTATATTAAATTTTAAAGCTAAAAGCTTTTCTTTAATTAATAATCTCCCATTTCCTTTTTTAATCAAGGTTAATATTCGATTATTTATATTATTAACATCATTAATTATTTTTATTTTTAAAAGTCTAGAAATTATTTCAT
>DVKU01000059.1 GCA_018715825.1 Candidatus Avacholeplasma faecigallinarum | reverse complement strand
TTCACAAAATAATCCATCTGGTTCTGGCTTTAAAGTACGATAATTAATAGTTTCATGCTTTAAAACCTCACCATGTGACCATGATAAAATCTCTTCAGGAGATGCTAAACCAATTTTAATATACTTATATTGTTTACTCATTATTGCTCTCCTCCACTATTTATTATTTTCTTCGTTAGAACGAACTGTTTCTCTAATTTTAAAATCAACAATAGAACGATTTACTTCATTTTCACCATCTTCATTTATAAGTTCAACATGAATACCCAAAGATTGTAATTCACGAGTTAATACTCTAAATGATTCAGGAATAGATGACTCTGGAATTGGCTTACCATCAACAATGGCATCAAATGTACGATCACGAGCAACTAAATCATCTGATTTAACTGTCATCATTTCACGAAGTGTATGAGCAGCACCATAAGCTTGTAATGCCCAAACCTCCATCTCTCCGAAACGTTGACCACCATTTTGAGCCTTTCCACCCATTGGCTGTTGAGTAACTAATGTATACTTACCAACATTACGAGCATGTAATTTATCATCAACCATGTGGCTTAACTTAACGAAATACATTATACCTACTGTAATTCTATTTTCAAAAGGTTCACCAGTTCGACCATCATATAAAACCTCTTTACCATCCTTAGACATACCAGCTTCAGCCATAATTGCCTCAATATCTTCAATTGTAGCTCCATCAAATACTGGAGTTGCAACCTTAATACCTAACTTTTTAGCAGCTATACCTAAATGAAGCTCTAATACCTGACCGATATTCATACGAGATGGAACACCTTGTGGGTTTAGCATAATGTCGATTGGCTGACCATCAGCTGTAAATGGCATATCCTCAAGAGGTAAAATGTTAGAAATAACACCTTTATTTCCGTGACGACCGGCCATTTTATCTCCAACTTGAATCTTACGCTTTTGAACGATGAAAATACGAACAACCTCATTAACACCAGGTGCTAAATCATCACCTTTAGCCTTAGAGAAGTGTTGAATTGATTGAACAACACCGCCACCACCATGAGGAACACGTAAGGATGTATCACGAACATCACGGCTCTTTTCACCAAAAATAGCTAATAATAATTTTTCCTCAGGAGTTGGATCAGTTTGACCCTTAGGAGTTGTTTTACCTACTAAAATATCTCCTTCTTTAACCTCACTACCAGGAATAATGATACCATTAGCATCCAAATTCTTCTTACTTTCATCCTTAACATTTGGAATTTCATATGTAAATTCCTCAGGTCCAAGCTTAGTATCACGACATTCTACAACAAATTCATCAATATGTAATGAAGTATAAACATCATCATATACCATCTTTTCAGACATGATTACGGCATCCTCAAAGTTATATCCTTCCCATGTCATAAAGGCAATACGAACGTTTCTACCAAGAGCAAGCTCACCATTTTTCATAGATTGTCCATCAGCGATTATATCGCCGCGTTCAATTCTTTCACCTGGCTTAACGATAGGACGTTGCATAATTGCAGTTGCAGAGTTAGAACGTAGGAATTGATATAAATCATAGCGATGAATATCACCACTATCTTCTTTTACAATAATCTTTTTAGCATCAACATATTGAACAATACCAGACATAGTCGCAACTAAAGCTGAACCACTATCCTTAGCAGCTCTATATTCCATACCTGTACCAACGATTGGACTTTCTGGATTAATAATAGGTACTGCTTGACGTTGCATGTTAGCACCCATTAGGGCACGGGTAGCATCATCGTGCTCCAAGAATGGAACGCAGGCAGCAGCTACTGATACAATTTGTTTTGGGGAAACGTCCATATAGTCAACCTCTTCAGGTAAAACCATCTCTGTTTCTCCATTACGACGACCAATAACTCTTTCTTCAATAATATGTCCATATGCATCAAGTTTTGTAGAGGCTGAAGCTATTACCTTACCATCCTCTTTATCTGCTGATAAATATTCTATTTCTTCAGAAACATACTTTCTACCATTTTCATCCTTTTTTACAACGAAATATGGAGATTCAATAAAACCATATTCATTAACCTTAGCATATGTAGCTAAAGATGTAATCAAACCAATAGAAGGACCTTCAGGTGTTTCAATAGGGCACATACGACCATAGTGTGAATTATGAACGTCACGAACCTCAACACCAGCACGATCACGAGCAATACCACCAGTACCCAATGCAGAAATACGACGTTTTTGAGTTATTTCAGCAAGTGGGTTAATTTGATCCATGAATTGAGATAATTGGCTTGAACCAAAGAATTCCTTTAATGAAGATGTTAAAGGCTTAATATTAATTAAGTTTTGAGGAGTAGCCTTATCGATTTCAACAGTTGACATACGATCCTCAATATTCTTTTTAAGCTTTGCAAAACCAATTCTAAATTGATTTTTCAATAACTCACCAATTAAACGTAAACGTCTGTTACCTAAATGGTCAATATCATCAAGATTACCAACACCAGAATATAAATTCATAAAATAGCTAACTGTAGCTAAAATATCTGACATTGTGATATGTAAAACTGTTTCTCTATGGTCATTACCAATAACCTTTACTTCTTCAGTTTGATCCTCTTTTACAACATTAATATAAAGGATTTCATTTAAAGGGTCATCACATAAAGTATTTCCTAAATCAATTTTTTGACGGAAAGCTCCACGTGCTTTATCTAGTTTATCATAAACCTCTCCGGTAATCATTTCACCGTAGCCGGCAATCTTTTCACCCTTAGAATATAAAAGTTCTCCAGTTACATCATCAAAAACATCATCTAAAGCAATAACATCTCTTGCTAAAGTATGTCCCTTTGCTCTTTGTAATACATCTAGTTTAATATTGTATTTAAAACGACCAACCTTTTGCAAATCATATTTAGTATCATCAAATAATCTTTGAGTGATTAGTGATCTAGCTCCATCAACAGGCACCTTCTCACCTTGACGAAGTTTAGAATAAACCTCGATTGCAGCTTGTTCACTATCTGTTGTAGTATCCTTTTCGAATGTTGCCTTTAAGTGCTCATTATCGCCAAATAAATCAATGATTTGTTGATTAGTAGATAAGCCATAAGCTCTTAAAACAGTAGTTAAAGGAATTTTTTTGGATCTATCTAGCTTACCATACCAAACATCCTTTGAACCTGCCTCATACTCAATCCAAGCACCACGAGTAGGAATAACTGTACCACTAAATCTTAAGTCGCCTGTCTTTTTATCTATTTCTTTAGCAAAATATACTCCAGATGAACGAACGATCTGGCTTATAATAACACGTTCAGCACCATTAATAATAAATGTTCCAACAGGAGTCATATATGGAATATCTCCCATAAATAGCTCTTGCTCTAAAACCTCACCTGTTTGAGCATTTTCTAAACGCACATTAACCTTCAATGGACGTGAGTAATTGATATCTCTTAACTTAGATTCAACAATATTAAATTTTGGATCCTCAAAATGATAATCACCAAAATATAACTTT
>DVKU01000058.1 GCA_018715825.1 Candidatus Avacholeplasma faecigallinarum | reverse complement strand
CTAATTTAGTGTTTTTAAAGAATTTAATTGCTACAGCTAATAATTTAGTTATAGATGGCACAGGCCTAAACATTATTGCTAATAATGTAGAGATATTAAAAAGAGATAATAAAAATAAAATATTATTAACACCTCATTTGGGTGAATTAAAGCGTTTATTGAAAATTGATGATTGCAGTAGAAATCCCAATGATTATCTTTTAAAATGTAAAGAATTTTGTCAAAAATATAATGTTAATGTTTTAATTAAAAGCTATAGTTCAATCTTAGTTTTAGAAAATCAAACATTCTTAAATAGCAACTATGTCCCAACTCCATCATTAGCTAGGGCAGGTTCAGGTGATGCTTTGGCTGGCTATATTACAGGACTTTTAGCCTACGCTACAACTAAATTTGATTACCAAATGGTTATTATGGAGGCTGATAAAGCAATTCATGAGGCAGCAATGAAATTTTCTAAAATTAATTCCGATGGAACTTTAAATTCTAATAAGCTCTCTATGGCCTTAGAAGACTTAATTAGAGATTGTAAGTAATAAAAGACTTATTCAAATAATAAGCCATTGATAAATCTTGGCAAGTTAATTGTTCAAGAATACATATAAATTAATTATAACAGTTGTATAAATATTAAAATAAAAAAGCTATGAAAAACTAACTTTTGAAAGTTGTTATGCCATAGCATTTTTTTTATTTATAAAAATTTATAAGCGATTACCACAATTATCACAGTAGGTTGCATTAGTATCGTTTAAGGCATTACATTTAGGACAGATTTTAGTTAGTGGCTTACCACAATTATCACAATATTTAGCGGTGCTTTTGTTTAGAGTGCCGCAATTATTACATTTTATTTGATCTGAATTGATAGAGTTCGTAATTGTTGCTGCGCTATCTGCTAAGCTATCTTTAGTATTTTTAGCTAAATAGTTGATTGAATCTTTGGCAATAGGAACTGTTTGACTAGCTACATAGCCACCAACCTGCTTCATAAATCCTAATTTAGCACAGCTGGCTCCTATACCAATGAAAATAATGCCTATAAAGCAGCACCAAAATAGTTTTGGTACTCCTCCAGTGTTAAAGGCTATAAAGAAGCTAATGATTCCAACTAAAAAGAAGATTCCTCCAATAGTTAGAAAGGTAATACCAATTACTTTTAGTTTTTTTCTAGTTTGTTCGTGTTTTTTATTATCGATAGTATTGTTTTCCATGATTTCACTCCCTTTACTTTATTATAGCAATTTTAAAATAAATTAGATATAATAAAAATAAAAAAAGGACAAAAAACATGCAAACATTAATGGTTACTAAAAGATTATTTTTAAGAAATTTAGAAAATGATGATTCTATTGATATTTATGATTATAGAAATAATGTTAATTGTTATCGATTTCAAAAATGGGATGATACATCATTAGAATATATAAAAAAATTTGTTAAGGAGTTTTCTAATTGTCATTTTTTATCACTTGAGGAAAACCAGCATTATGCCATTTGTCTTAAGGATAATAAGATAATTGGCGATGTAAGTATTTTTTATAATGCTTCTGATAATTGCTTTACAATAGGCTATACTATCTCTTATAAATATCAACGTAATGGCTATGCTTATGAATTACTTAGTGAGCTTATAAAACAATTGATAAAGCATTATCCAAGTATAGAAATTGTGGCTTTAGTTTTAAAGGAAAATTCTATTAGTATTTCGCTTTTAAAAAAGCTTGGTTTTATAGAAGAATGCTATGCTAGTAAAATTAATTCCTATATTTATGTTATCAATCGAAGATAGTGGCTGTGGTTGCAAAAAATATCGTATTTGATATAATCAAGTTACCAAGGTGCATTATGTGTTTGTAAAAAAGGGGGCTTAATTAATGAGTAAAAATATCTTGATTATAGAAGATGATAAGGATATAATTGAGCTTTTAAAAATATATTTAGATGCTAATGATTTTATAACCTATTCCACAACAAATGGCTTAGAAGCTAAAGACTTAATAAAAAAATATAATATTGATTTATTAATTGTCGATATAATGATGCCTAATATAACAGGCTACGAAGTTATCAAATTGATTAGAAAGGATTCTAATTTACCAATTATAGTGGTATCTGCTAAAATATTGGATTCTGATAAAATTTTAGGATTAAATTTAGGGGCTGATGCCTATATTACTAAACCGTTTAATCCTATGGAGGTTATTGCTTATATTAATAGTATTTTTAGAAGAAATAATAGTTTAAATGTTAATCAAGAAAGTTTGATTATCAAGATTAAGGATTTAGAGCTTAATAAATCTCAAAAGGTTTTAAGAAAAAATAATAAAGTTGTACCTTTAACCTCATATGAATACAAAATAATTGAAAAGCTCATGTCTAATGCTGGTTGTATTTTTACTAAAACACAGCTTTATGAGTGTATAAGTGATGATTATTTTGAGGGGTATGATAATACCATGATGGTGCACATATCAAATTTAAGATCAAAAATTGAAGATGATGAAAATAAATATATTGTTACAGTTAGGGGGTTAGGCTATAAAATTGAAAAGGATACTAAAAATTAAAAATAGCTTAGTGGGTATATTTTTTTCTTATATATTAGCTTATACGTTAATTATTATTTTCTTAGTATTTGCCGTAGATTATATAAATTATAAAAATAGTCTAAAATATTTTAATACGATAGATAACGTTATTAATCATAATGAATATTTAATAAATGATTTATATAATAAAATTCCTAAGAATGACTATTATGGTTGTAATTTTATTGTTTATGATGAAAATTATAATCCTATTTTTACAACTGATGATGATTTTTTTAATGATTTAAATGCCGATAATATAGAATTTATAGTTGATAATACCTCAAATACAAGCTATAAGGTTTATTATTTAGATAATGATGAAAGAGCCTATTTGGTTGCCTTAGTTAAAGATAATGAAATTAATAATGAGCTACAAAGCTATCTAATTTTAAATAAAAATTTAGAAATAGTTGGGGGAGACTTATTTAGTGATAAAAAAAGTTTAAGTTCTGATCAATTTAAGATTTTAGAAAAAAATTTAATTATTGGTTATGATTTAAAAAAATGTCAGTACCTTAATTATAACAATGAAAAAAGAATTTTGGTTTTTGCAAATATTGATTTGACAGAGTCTCAATATTTAAATTCAATTGATAATTATAATATTAATTTTTATATTATTTATATTTTAATTGTTGTGTTAATGATTTTAATAAGCTTGTTATTAAAGAGAAATTTATTAAAAAAAATTCAGCCAATAAATAAGGCTATTTTATCCTATAAAAAAAGTGGGGAATATAAAATAAATGATGAGGCTATTTTAGGTGATTATAAAATAATTATGGATAGCTTTCAGGATTTAACAAAGGAGCTTAAAAAAAATCAAGAAGACAAGGAAAGAATAATTGCTGATATATCTCATGATTTAAAGACGCCATTAACTTCAATTATAGGCTATTCAAATGCGTTAGCTAATAATATTGTTGATATAAATAAACAACAAACATATCTACAATTAATTAATGAAAAAGCTATACTGGCTAATAATTTATTAAATTCCTTAGTCGAATATTCTAAAATAAATCATCCTGAGTATAGGCTTAATTTAGAGACTATTAATATATGCGAGTTAATTAGAAATTATGTCATTAGTATTTATGAAAGAATTAGTCAAAAGGGCTTTTTAGTTGAAGTAGATATTCCCGAGGAAAAGCATTTAGTAGAACTAGATAAAAGTTTATTCTTAAGGGTCATCGATAATATAGTTGATAATTCGTTAAAATATAACCCAAGTGGTACAACCTTATATTTTAAATTAGAAGCAGAAAATAATGCTATCTTACTTTATATTGGTGATAATGGAGTTGGAATTGATGCAGAAATTAAGGAAAGAATATTTGAGCCATTTATAACCTCAAATACGGCCAGAAGCGCGAATTTAGGTAGTGGGTTAGGCTTAAGTATTGTTAAAAAAATTTTAGCTCTACATGATTTTGATATAAAATTAGTAGATGATAAAAAATATAAAACAATGTTTTTAATAAAAATTACAAGGGATTAGGTAATACTTTAAAGGTATTACCTTTTTTCTTAAGGAAATCTTAAGGTTTGGTGAATAATATCTTTATAATTTTTTTATACAATTAGTGTAGAAAAGGAGTGGTATT
>DVKU01000011.1 GCA_018715825.1 Candidatus Avacholeplasma faecigallinarum | reverse complement strand
CTCGAAAACTTTGTTAGCCCCTTCCTTCACTCATAACATTACTGTTAACAGCTTGGGGTTCACTACACTTGGCGGTAAATACCCGTGACTGGACTTTCACCAGTAAGATTAGTGCCATGCCCGGCACACTATTAAAAAGCGATTAGAAAATTCAAAATTCTAATCGCTTTTTATGCATAACCTTATTATTTATAGATTGCAACCTTTATAATTTATAGTTTCCTCACAACCTACCTGTTTATAGTTCTCAACCCTTAGATTTTAGAGTTTCGGTCTCCCCTACAACCCTTTTAATTTAGAGAACCGAAAGTAAACTCACCTATTTTTTTGTTTGTGAAAGTAATTTGTTATTTATTTAATATTTCATTTATCTTTCTAACATATTTTTTGTAATTTAACCCCAAAGGAAAAATCCATGAATCATTCATATAAATCCTATCGTTATCCTCATCTATTAAATAAAAAGCAACAAAAATATTAACATTGTTAAAGTAAACCAATTCGTGTTTTTTATACTCTTCTTTTGTTTTACCTACAATTATAATTGTTCTGAATTCAGAAAATTGAGAATTGTTTGTTTTTTCTTCTATTAATTTTAATAATTCAGTTATACAATCTTTTTTAATTAATTCATTCCAAAAAATCAAATATCTTTTTTTGGCCAAAGAATAACAATTAAATTCGCATTTAACCTTATTAATTAATGGATAATTTTTAATAATTTTTTCTTGAATATTCATTTTTTATTCTCCTCGTATAATATGTAGTGTAGATTTAGGCCTTGGATAAGCCTAGCTACATATTAGTATAATTGAAGTCCTAGTGTTATAATCTTAATAGATATAACTAGATTAATGTGCTTTTTTCTCCTTGCAGCTAGACCGCTTCTAATAGCTTGCAAACCTGCTTGTTTGACATATTCCTCTTACCGGTAGTTGTTCACCTATCTCAACTCATCTATCCATGATTTAGGCTAGTTCTCATTCCCGCGAGGTTGAGGTTATCTTTCAAGACTAGGACTTCGTTATATCTAATCCATGAAAGAAGGTACTTCCTTATGTCTGTTTTAAATTCTTTATTTGTAGGTATTGATGTTTCTAAAACTTCTAATCAAATTTACGCAATTAATTTTGATCAAAAAAATCTGTTGTCTTTTTCGGCTTCAAATGATTCAGAAGGCGCTTCTAAAATTGAAGCTAAACTATTAGAATGTTTAAACAAAAATAACCTAGAAAAAGTAGTAATTGTTTTGGAATCCACAGGTATATATTCCTTTCACATTGCCACTTATTTATCATCTTCAGAATACCTTGCTAATTACTCTGTTGTTGTTTACTGTATCAATCCTAAAACAAGTCAAAATTATCGTAAAAGTTTTTCTGAGATGGATAAAACTGATCCTAAAGATTCATATATCTTAGCTGATATGGCTCGAGTAGGTAAAGTTAATAGTTTGAGCCCAGTTAAAGGACCACAAAAGTTAGCTCTACAAAGACTGACTCGTCATCGTAAACATATTTCCGAACAAATTGTTAAAGAAAAATTATATGTCCTAAATAACATTTTCCTTAAATTCTCTGCTTTTGATCGTAAATATGAAGGTTTATCGCCATTTTCTGACCCTTTTACTGCTACTGCCCAAGCCGTGCTATTAGAATATAAATCTCCAGAAGAAATCATCAATACATCTATTGAAGATTTAACTTCTTTTATTGCTACTATTTCTAAAAACCGTTTTGCTGATTCTAAAAAAGTAGCCGAAATCTTAACTAAATGTGCTCGTATGTCTTTCCGTTTAGACAAGTCTGCCTATGAACCTATAAATACAGCTATAGCCTCATCTTTATGCATTCTTAGATGTTTACAAAACGAGCTAAAGCACATCGATAAAGAAATGGAAAACTTAATTAAAGGTTTCAATGCTGATGAATATAAGTGTCTTATTTCTATTCCTGGCATCGGTCCAACCTTTGCGGCTGGAATATTGTCAGAAATAGGTTCTATAAAACAATTTGATAATGAAGAAGGCCTTGCAAAATTTGCAGGTTTAACTTGGCGACGTCATCAATCTTCAGAAATCGAATACGAAGATACTCCAATGACTAAAACTGGCAATGCTTATCTTAGATATTATCTTATCGAAGCTGCCTCAATGGCCATTCTTCATAATCCTGTTTATAAAGAATATTATCAAAAGAAATATAATGAAGTTAAAACCCATCAACATACTCGCGCACTTGCTTTAACTGCTAGAAAGCTTGTTAGATTGATTTATGGATTAATGAGTAAAAATCAATTATACAAAGCTAACTAATTGTCTTTTGATTATGCATACCTCTTTTTTTTAATCCTATTTTTATAGTTTTTTTTGTGCTGTTCCTTATATCCCTAATTTCCTAATTTTTCTTTATTTTCGGATATTGACATATTACCAGTATACTTTAAAACATTGGATATAGAGGAATTACAGGTACTGGAATAACTGGATTATACTTGCTCCAGTCATTTTTTCTAAAGAAGTTAATAATTCCAGAAAGACCTGCTCCAATTCCTGTTTGTAACAAAATTTTTTGACCATATGATTTCGTAAATACACTCAAGAATTTTTGTGGTTGGAACCATCCAGGATTTATTGGAATAATCTTACTTCCAATATAATTACCTGCTAATGTTGTTACAAAATTCAAACAAAAATCAATTGCAGTTTGTTCCAAATCAAATTCTTCTCCTCGAATAACTGTTTCAAGCGTATCAATGCCGGTTTGGGCAATAGAACCTGCTTCAGCAGCAATAAATAACGAAACTCCTCCAGTATGAATTGTTAAGCATAAGACTAATACGTTAATTCCAGTACCTACAGCAGCTCCTACCACACCTCGCCACAATTCATCTCCTGTTTTACCAGCCATTGCGTTTGATACTAACTGTACTCCACCACCAATTAACATTGAAACAACTGTGATTGCAAGTAATGCCATTATTCCGAAATGTCCTGTAGGATCATATCGATTGATCGGGTTATTTCCACAATACGCAAATAAATTTAATCCATTAATATTCTCTGGATCTAAATATTCTATAGAATCCATATTAATGAATCTATGAGTCTGTGAATCATAATATCTTGATTGTAGATAATATAGGTTAGTTTCAATATCATAATAATAGCTTCTA
>DVKU01000057.1 GCA_018715825.1 Candidatus Avacholeplasma faecigallinarum | reverse complement strand
AAGATAAATCCATGTAAATTTTCCTCATAAGTTGAAGGAGCTAGGAAATAGGCTTGGTGAAATACCTTTTTAGCGTGAATTTGACAATTGTAAAATATACAATCTGCACTACCAAAAATAAAATCAACATCACCCTCTATATAGCTATCTCTAATAACATTATATTTACCGTAATCAACATATAAGGTATCTTGAGATGAAATAAATTTACAATTTTCTATATAGACATTATTTGCCTCAGATTTAAAGGCAACTGCCTGACCATTTTGTCCCTCAGCACGTTGATATGTATTTTTAAACGTAATATTATAGGCCTTAAAGCCATCTCCATTTGTAGTTACCAATACTGTTGCACTACCAGTTGTACCATAGGTTTTAACGCCATCTCCACCCTGAGATTGTGGGATTATAACTGGATTAGCTGCATCGTAAGTTATAACGGTATTTTTTCTACCAATCATAGTTATGTTGCTCTTATCAATGCAAATTTTTTCATTATAAACAATATCATCTAAAAAGATACTGTCACCATTTTTACATTCCATTATAGCTTCTGTTAAACTTTTTTTAAAATATTTTAAATCGTGTATCATATTATCTTGATAATACCTCCAAAAATTTAGTTTCAATGTAAGAATATGTTTCACTACCTAAATACTTATATACTTCTGCTTTAGAGTCAGGTGTGTTGATTATATTTGTTGGGTCATAGGCTTTAATTTCTATAATATCACCCCAGCCATCTACATCAGTAGTAATTTGTTCATAAACACTTTTTACAGTTGGACAATAACCAATATACTCAGCATTCATATATGAATTATCATGGTCTAATAGGAAATTTAAAAATTTATAAGCTAGTTCTTCATTTGTAGCCGTATTAGGAATAGCCATTGCATCAAAAAATACATTATTATGAGTAGTTGGAGCATAGATTGAATAATTTAAAGTATTAGATGGTCCATTAGTTCCCTCCTCAGCCTCTAAATCAGCATAGTATGCATCAAAGAAATCACCTGAATAAACTAAGGCAACATCTAAATTACCTTGAGATACTTTTAATTTTAAATCATCTGTTCCCCAAGCTTGAAATTGTGTATTTTTTAACAAATCCATACAAGCATCAATTTCAGTTTTATTAGTAGTATTTAAAGAATAGCCTTTATATAATTCAGCTGCTGCTAAAGCATCTCTTGAAACATTATACATTCCAACCTTACTTCCACTAGGAAGCAAATCATGCTCAAATAACACCTTCCAGCCATGAGTTTTAACAGCTTCTTCAACACCGCTTAATCTTTTATTATACATAATTCCTAATGAACCCCAAAAATAAGGTACATAATAGCCCTTGTAATTTTTACAGTCTTCAGAATTCATTAAATCTACTAACTCATCTACAAATAAATCTTCACTATAATTTTCTATTTGCGTATAGTCTAATTCTTTTATTAACCCCTCTTCCTTCATTTGATCAAGCATGTAATCAGATGGTACGACCAAATCATACTCAGCAGTCATATTTTTTATATCCGTATACATTTGCTCATTTGAATCGGTAGTAGCAACCTTAACTGTTACTCCATATTCACTTTCAAAGGCTGATATTAATTCATCAGCAATATAGTCTCCCCAATTTAAAATTAACAAATCACATCCTTTACCTGAACATGAGGCAAGCCATATTGAACAAATGGCAATAAATACTACAGATAATATTTTCTTCATATTATATTTTCTCCTTTTTATTTTTTAAAGTTACTAATTGATATATAACTATACCTAAAAATGTTATAACCATTAGGATAGTATTATAAGCACAGGCTTGATTCCATTGACCATTTTTTAACTGTTTTAAGTTTCCATATAGCCAAGTAGAAAAATTATTATTAGCCCCACTTACGAAGTGGGTAATTATAAAATCATCTATACTCATTGTAAAAGCTAATAAAGCTCCTGAAAAAATACCAGCCTTAATATTAGGTATAATTACCTTAAATATAGCTTGGTAGGGACTACAGCCAAGATCAATTGCGGCTTCGTATAAGCTATTATCCTTTGATAGTTTTGGTAATACTGATAATACCACATATGGAGTTGAAAATAAAACATGAGCAATTAAAGTGGTTACAAATCCATATTTAGCAATAATGTTAACTCCTATTAAAATTGATAAAAGCTGGAAAATTATTAGCATAAAGGCAGCTGTTACAATATCAGCATTTAAAATTGGAACATTATTTAATACAATTATTTTTTTTCTAGCCTTCTTATTTAAAGAATTAATTCCAATTGCACTCATAGTTCCAAAAGCTGTTGCGATAATAGTTGATAAGCACGTAATTTCTAGTGTAAAAATAATAGAATCTCTTAAGCTTTTATTATTTACTAATTGACCATACCAATTAAAAGTCATCTGATTCATTCTATATCCTAATGGATCTGTTGAAAAGCTTGTTAAAGCGATAACCAAAATTGGTAAATAGGTCAAAACTAAAACTACGCCCAAAAAGATAAAGATACAGGTTTTAAAGCTTACTTGCTTAATTTTTTTAGATGTAGGCTTTTTAACTATAACACGATTTTCCATCATAATAAAGTCTCACCATCCTCATCTATTTTAGATATTACATATAAGCTTCCTAAAACAAAAATTATTATAATTAAACTCCACATACTTCCGGTATTGAAAAAAGTTGTAGAATTTTTAAATTGTCGCTCTATTAGTTGACCAACCATCGTATAATTAGTATCACCATCTGTTACAATTTGTGGAATTGTAAATCCCATTGCAGCTGGTAAAAATACCATCATTACACCTGAATAAATTCCTTTTGAGGAAATCGGTAATGTCACCTTGAAGAAGGTCTTAATACTACCTGCTCCTAAATCATTAGATGCCTCATATAATGATTTATCCATTTTTTCTAAAACTGTGTATATAGGAAATATCATAAAAGGCAAATATACTAATGTCATAACAGCAATAATTTTTAAATCCTTTTGATTGGATAAATCAATGGTAAAATTAAAAACATTAGTAAAAAAGCTATTGGCACTAAGCAATCTGTTAATCGTTTGAATACGAAGTAGCATATTAGTCCACATAGGCATTATAAAAATCA
>DVKU01000056.1 GCA_018715825.1 Candidatus Avacholeplasma faecigallinarum | reverse complement strand
GTAGGTAAAGTCAAAAAAGTTATTCTCGATTTGTCTAAAGCGTGGTTTTTAATAATAATTATAAAAGGACAAACCCCTGATTTTTAAAAACAGGGGTTTGTCAACGGTCTGAAAGGATGGTATAAACCATCCTTAATTTATTTTATTCCTCAGAAAGTTCTTCCTCATCAATGAAATTAGAGTCATCATCATCTAATACGTCATCGTCTAAATCGTCATTATCGATTAGTTCATCATCGTTATGAACAGAATCCATTACATCCTCATAAATTGAGTTTTCATCTTCAGGACGATGCTCACATTCAAATGTATCCTCAACCAAGATACCAGTACCAGCAGGAATTAATCCTCCAATAATAACATTTTCCTTTAATCCAATTAATGAATCACTCTTAGATTGGATGGCCGCAGCAGTTAAAATTCTTGTAGTCTCTTGGAATGATGAAGCTGATAGGAATGAATCAGAAGCTAAAGCAGCCTTAGTAATACCTAAAAGCAATGGTTTACCAACAGGAAGTTTTCCACCAGCTTTTAAAGCTTTAGCACTTGCATCCTTAAATTCTTGTAAAGAAACTTCATGACCAGGAAGTAAGTCTGTATCTCCTTCTTGAACAACATTAATCTTACGCATCATTTGACGAACAATAATTTCAATATGCTTATCAGAGATTTCAACTGATTGAGAACGATAAACCTTTTGAACCTCTTCAACGATATATTTTTGAACAGCCTCAGCATCCAAAATACGTAATAATTCTTTTGGAGCAATAGAACCCTTCATTAATTTTTGACCACGTTTGATTTCAGAACCACGTTGAATCAAAAGCTCTGATGTAGCATCAATTGCATACACCTTTTCTTCACCTGTCTCATGGTTTTTGATTGTAACAGCCAAGCCAGCTTTAGTCTTTTCAATTGATTCAACTATACCATCTATTTCAGAAATAGTAGCCTTACCTTTTGGCTTACGAGCCTCGAAAAGCTCCTGAACACGTGGAAGACCTTGAGTGATATCAGCAGTTGATGCAACACCACCAGTGTGGAAAGTACGCATTGTAAGCTGAGTACCAGGTTCACCAATTGATTGGGCAGCAATAGTACCAACAGCTTCACCAACCTCTACTACCATGTTAGTAGCTAGGTTACGTCCATAACACTTCATACAAACACCTGTTTTAGCATTACATGTTAAGTTTGTACGTAGACATACTCTCTTAATACCAGCATTAGCAATTTGACTAGCCATTTCTTCATCAATTAGATCATTGCGCTTAGCAATGATTTCACCTGTTTCTGGATTAATTACATCCTTAGCAGCAAAACGGCCAATACAACGTTCATGAACTGGTACTACTATCTTATTAGATTCGTCGATAATATCCTCAACATACATACCATTTTCAGTACCACAATCAACCATAGATATAACTACGTTTTGAGATACATCGACTAAACGACGAGTCAAATAACCTGATTCAGCTGTTTTTAAGGCTGTATCGGTAGAACCCTTACGAGCACCATGGGTAGAAATAAAGAATTCAGATACTGACAAACCTTCACGGAAGTTAGCCTTAACTGGAACTTCAATTGTTTCACCAGCAGTATTACTCATAAGTCCACGCATACCAGCTAGCTGAGCAAAGTTAGATGCATTACCACGAGATCCTGAATCAGCCATCATGAAAATGTGGTTATCCTTTTGTTGAGATAATTCTTTCCATAGTCCATCTTGGATTTGATTACGAGCATCTTGCCATTCCTTTTCAACAAGCTTTTTACGCTCTTTGTTAGTCAATAAACCTAACTCATACATTTCAGTTATTTGATCTATTTTTTTATCAGCTTCAGCGATACGAGTAGATTTGCCTTTATAATCCAAAACATCTGATGCAGAAATTGTCAAACCTGCAATTGTAGAATATTGGAAGCCTAAGTCCTTAATTCTATCAAGCATTTTTGAAGTTTCGGTAATATGGAATCTTTTGAAAACCTCAGCAATTATTCTTGCAATAAATTTCTTTTTAAATGGTGATACCTCCTCATGAGCAATTAAAGCCTCATAAGTGTTACCACTTTTAACATCAAGGAAATATTTTAAAGGTGTAGCCTTAGTTAAATTTTCCTCTTCTGGTTCATTTAAATATGGAAATTCAGCAGGTAAGATATTATTAAAAATCATTTTACCTAAAGTTGTAAACAAATACTTACTAGGAATATTAGAATTTGCAAATTTTGATTCTGGTAAATAAGACACATCAACAAAAATACGTGTATGAAGTGTTATTGCACCATTTTTATAAGCCATATATGCTTCATCAAAATCCTTATAGAAATGTCCTTCATTAGGCTCGCCTTTACGCTCAAGTGTTAAGTAATAATTACCTAATATCATATCCTGAGAAGGAGTAACAACTGGTTTACCATCCTTAGGATTTAAGATGTTATTTGAAGCTAACATTAATAGTCTAGCTTCAGCTTGAGCCTCAAGTGATAATGGAACATGGACTGCCATTTGGTCACCATCAAAGTCAGCATTGAATGGTGTACATACTAATGGGTGAAGACGGATTGCCTTACCCTCAATCAATACTGGTTCGAAAGCTTGAATACCTAAACGGTGTAGGGTAGGGGCACGGTTTAATAAAACTGGATGTTCACGAATAACTTCCTCTAAAATTCCCCAAACACTATCCTCTTGATTATCACAAATCTTATTTGCAACAGCAATAGAATTTCCAGCCTTCATTAATTCCCTTAATACAAATGGCTTAAATAGAGTTAATGCCATTTCCTTTGGAATACCACATTGATACATTCTTAGTGATGGTCCTACAACGATAACTGAACGACCTGAATAATCAACACGCTTTCCAAGTAAGTTTTGACGGAAGCGTCCTTGCTTACCACGAAGCATATCAGATAAGCTCTTTAAAGAATGATTTCTATCAACAGCTGCCTTTTTACCACGCTTAGAGTTGTCAATTAAAGCATCGACAGCTTCTTGAAGCATTCTTTTTTCATTTTTAGTAATTAAATGTGGAGCATTTTGCTCATATTGCTTTTTAAGACGATTATTTCTGTTTAAAATACGACGATACAAATCATTTAAATCTGTTGTTGCAAAACGACCACCCTCAAGTTGTACCATTGGTCTTAAATTAGGTGGAATAACTGGTAATACCTCAAGTATCATCCATTCAGGTTTATTATCACTTCTTAAAAAGGCTTCAACAACCTCTAATCTCTTAATAACTCGATCACGGCGTTGCTTAGAAGAGGATTTAAGCTTCTTTCTTAAGTTTTTTTCTTCCTCTTCAAGATTAATTTCTTTTAAAAGAATCTTAACAGCCTCAGCACCAGTTTTAGCAATAAATTGATTTGGATATTTCTCACTATAAATTGAATAATCAGCTTCTGTTAAAATTTGTTTTTTAGTAAGACCAGTATTTTTACCTGGATCGATAACTATATAAGCAGCTAAATAAACAATTTCCTCTAAATCCTTAGTCTTGATATCCAAAAGGGTAGCAAGTGGAGATGGGCTATTCTTTAAAAACCAAGTATGAACTACAGGGCTAGCTAGCTTAATATGACCCATTCTTTCACGACGAACCTTAGATTCTGTGATTTCTACTCCACATTTTTCACAAATTTTACCCTTGTCGGTATTACGCTTTGACTTTCCACAAGCACATTGATAATCCTTTGAAGGTCCAAAT
>DVKU01000055.1 GCA_018715825.1 Candidatus Avacholeplasma faecigallinarum | reverse complement strand
GGTAAATTACAAACAAGCTATATTCGTGATTTTGATAAATATTATTTAAAGGCTAATGAAGATATTATCATATTTAACCGTCTTTATAGTGTTATTAAAGCCAGACTAAATTCCAAACTTTATAGAAAAATTAAAATCCACAATAAAAAATTGCCATTAAAAAAAACTAATATTTTTTTAATGCAAAAGGATTATCATAGAATATATATTTTAGCTAAGTATTTTCATAATCGAAAATCAAAAGATAATCTAGTAGAAGAAATAGATTTTAATAAGCTTGATAAATCATATGTTAATTATTTAAAAATTTTAATTATCTTTTCATTATTTCATCTAGATTTTGTAACTAATAAAAAAGACATAATTGATTTTAACAATCTAAATGTATCACTAAAATTTAAAGAGTGGACTATTAAAATTTATGAAGAAGCTTCTAATATAATATTACAAGCAAACAAAAATGTCACTTATAAGATACTATTATGTCCTATTATATCCGTTAATCAAACTTGTCATGATATAAATATTTATAATGAAATTTTATATATAACTCCAATTGAAGAATACTATACTAAAAGTAATTCAATATATCTAAGTATTGAAAATATTGATTCATTTAGGCGAATGCAACAAATTATATTAAAAGCTATGATAGAATCTGATACGATTTATGAAGATTGTCCATATTGTAGTCATAAATTAATCCCCAATGAAAATCATGATTACTTTTATTGTCCTAATTGTAAGATGGAGATTTATGAGGCCAAATGTGATATAACAAATAATTTTTATCATTATACCTCTATAAAAGGATTTACTCCTAATTTAAAAGGACTTAGTAATGCTAAAACTAATGAATGGCTATATAATCGTAAAATAGAATCATTAATGTATTTTCGAAACATTACTAAAATTGATGAAAATGGATCATTAATTTGTCCACTTTGTGGTAATATACATGAAAATACAAATAAAAACAATTAAAATAATGTATAAATATAAAAATGCTAGGATGTTTTCTAGCATTTTTATATTTATATTAACTTTTTTTTATAGATAAAATTCAAAAATGTGCTATAATAAAAAATGGTAAAATAAAAATTTAAGGAGAAAAGAAATGAGTGAAGTAAAGCGCTTCGAATACAACTGGGCGGGACGTCCTCTTGTGATTGAAATCGGAGAAGTTGCCAAACAAGCTAGTGGTGCTTGTTTAGTAAGATATGGAGAAAGTGTGGTTCTATCAGCAGTAGTTTCTAATAATGTCGCATCAACCGCAGACTTTTTCCCATTGATGGTGTTATACCAAGAAAAATTATATGCCGCTGGTAAGATTCCAGGTGGTTTTTTAAGACGTGAGGGAAGACCTAGTGAACATGAAACTTTAGTTTCACGTTTAATCGATCGTCCGATACGTCCTTTATTTAAAGAAGGATTTAGAAATGAAGTACAGGTAATTAATACTGTTCTATCATCAGATCCTGATTGTTCAACTGCAATGGCTGCGATGATAGGTTCATCAATTGCGTTAATGATTTCTGATATTCCATTTGAAGGACCAATAGCAGGAGTTGTAGTAGGAAAGATTGATGGTAAATTAGTAATTAATCCAACAAGCGAACAAATGGATGTTACAGATATTAATTTAACTGTAGCTGGTACTCATCAAGCTATAAACATGGTTGAAGCAGGTGCTAGATTTGTTAGTGAGGATGAAATGTGGGAAGCCTTAAAGTTTGGTCATGCTGAAATTCAAAAGTTATGTGAATTTCAAGATGAAATTGTTAAGGAATGCGGTAAAGAAAAATATCAGGTTGAATTGTTTGAGGTAGATAAAACAATCGAGCAAGAGGTAAAAGTTTTTGCAGAAGAAAAATTAATTAAAGCAATTCGAATTGAAGATAAGCTTGAACGCTATGCTGCTATTGACAAGGTTAATGAAGAAACAATTGCCCATTTTGATGAAAAAATATTTATTACTGAAGTTGGTGGAATTAAAGTAATTGACGCCGAAAAGAAAAAGGAATATCTTAAGCATGTTCAATATACATTAGATGAAATTTTACATGGAGAAGTTCGTAGAATGATTGCCGTTGATAAAATTCGTCCTGATGGTAGAAAGGTCGATGAAATACGTCCTTTATCGTCTAGAATAGATATTCTTCCTCGTGTTCATGGTTCAGCATTGTTTACTCGTGGTCAAACTCAAAGTTTAGGCACAGTAACTTTAGGATCACTAAATGATAATCAAATTATTGATGGTCTTGGAGTTGAATCAAATAAAAGATTTATGCTACATTATAACTTCCCACAATTTTCAGTAGGTGAGACAGGTCGTTATGGTTCTCCAGGACGTAGAGAAATTGGTCATGGTGCCTTAGGAGAAAGAGCTCTATCATATGTTATTCCTAGTGAAGAAGAATTCCCATATACAATTCGTGTCGTATCTGAAATTTTAGAGTCTAATGGTTCTTCAAGTCAAGCAACAATTTGTTCAGGTACTTTAGCTTTAATGGCTGCTGGTGTTCCAATTAAAGCCCCTGTTGCTGGTATTGCAATGGGTTTAATTATGACAGATGATGAGCATTATACAATTTTAACTGATATTCAGGGAATGGAAGATCATTTAGGAGATATGGATTTTAAGGTTGCTGGTACAAAAGATGGTATCACAGCTTTACAAATGGATATAAAGATTAAGGGTATCACTTATCAAATTCTTAAAGAAGCCCTATATCAAGCTAAAAAGGGACGTTTAGAAATTCTAAAACATATGGCTACAACTATTTCCGAGGTTCGTCCTGAACTTTCTAAGTATGCTCCAAAAGTTGTAACTGCTAGAATCAATCCAGATAAAATTAAGGATGTTATTGGTGCTGGTGGAAAAACTATTAATGCAACTATTGAAAAATTTGATAACGTTAAGATCGATTTAGAACAAGATGGTAAGTTGTTTGTAATGCATTCTGATATGGCTACAGCCAAAGCTTGTTTAGACTATATTGTTAATTCTGTAAGAGAAGCTGAAGTTGGAGCTATATACACTGGTAAGGTTACTAGAATTGAAAAGTACGGAGTATTTGTTGAACTATGGCCTGGTGCTGAAGGATTATGCCATATTTCTAAATTAGCTCTTGAAAGAGTAGAAAAACCTGAGGATGTTGTTTCCTTAAATGATGAAATTATAGTAAAATGTATCGGCGTTAATGAAAAAGGCCAAATCGATTTATCACGTAAGGATGCATTAAAAGCTGCTTCTAAAAGATTAGAAGAAAAAGAACAAACTAAAGCAGAGTAGTAGGTAATAATTAGTTA
Source organism: Candidatus Avacholeplasma faecigallinarum (assembly GCA_018715825.1). Lineage (GTDB taxonomy): Bacteria > Bacillota_I > Bacilli_A > Acholeplasmatales > Anaeroplasmataceae > Anaeroplasma > Anaeroplasma faecigallinarum. The sequence continues at coordinate 9,049 of DVKU01000055.1, read as the reverse complement.
TTTTATTCTATTTAAGCTATAAAATAAGACTTACTAAATGATTGCAAATATAATTATTTTTGTTATAATAGTTATGGTAGTTTGGTAACTGAGCAATTTATTGTTAGGAAAGTCCATGCTAGCACAATCTGAGATGATTGTAGTGTTTGTGCCAGTTGAATAAATAAAACTGGGAATTCTTCGGAATTACGGCGGAAGAAACCTAAGTTCTTTTAGAATATGGTGTATTCTGTAAAGTGCCACAGAGACGATTCTTTTAGAAATGAAAGATTGAAACGTTGGTAAACCCCTCAAGCTAGAAACCCAAATTATGGTAGGGGAGTCTTACAAGTCGAAATGAAGAGGCGTAAGGACGAGAAATCGTAGATAAATAGTTACCACCTGAATAAGGTACAGAACATGGCTTATAAACTACTAAAGAGGAGATTTTCTCCTCTTTTCTATTTGCTATTTTCCTTGAAAATAAAACATTTTTTTGTTAAAATTAGTAAGAATGGATGTGAAAAATATGAGCAATTTGGAGCAAATGAAAAAAAGACAAAAAATGATTAGAAATTTTTGTATTATTGCCCATATAGACCACGGTAAATCTACCTTAGCAGATAGAATTTTAGAGATTTGTGATTCTGTTGAACAACGAGAAATGCAAGATCAAATTTTAGATTCTATGGAATTAGAAAGAGAACGTGGAATAACAATTAAATTAAATGCAGTTGCCCTAAAATATAAAGCTTTAAATGGATTGGAGTATGAACTTCATTTAATAGATACTCCCGGCCATGTTGACTTTACTTATGAGGTTTCAAGATCGCTTGCTGCCTGTGAAGGCGCCATCCTTGTTGTAGATGCTACCCAAGGAGTTGAAGCTCAAACACTAGCTAATGTTTATTTAGCCTTAGATAACAATCTAGAGATACTGCCTTTAATAAATAAAATAGACCTACCATCAAGTGATCCTGAAAGGGCCAAACACGAAATTGAGGATGTTATTGGTCTTCCGGCTGATAATGCTGTGTTGGCTTCTGCTAAAACAGGTGTTGGCGTTAGAGATATATTAGAGCAGGTAGTAAGTTATGTAAATCCACCTAGTGGTGATATATCTGCCCCTACAAGAGCCTTAATTTTTGATAGTGCCTTTGATGCTTATAGAGGTGTTGTAATTTTAGTGTGTGTCAAAGAAGGAATAATAAGACGTGGTGACACTATTAAATTAATGGCTACAAATGCAACATATCAGGTAGTTGAACTTGGCGTTAGAACTCCAAAAGAAGTTCAAAGAGATTATTTAATGGCTGGCGATGTAGGCTTTATAACCGCTTCAATAAAGGATATTAATAATGTACATGTTGGTGATACAATAACAACCTTAAATAATCCTTCAAATACTCCGCTTGCTGGATATAGACGCCTTAATCCAATGGTATATTGTGGCCTTTACCCAATTGATTCAAAGCAATATCAGGATTTAAGAGATGCTTTAGAAAAATTAAAATTATCTGATGCTTCTTTAGTTTTTGAACCAGAAACATCCCAAGCTTTAGGCTTTGGCTTTAGAACAGGATTTTTAGGCCTTTTACATATGGATATAATTAAAGAAAGAATATCAAGAGAATTTAAAATTGAACTAATAGCTACAGCTCCTTCAGTTTCTTATCATGTATATCTAACTGATGGCTCAATGACTATAATTGATAATCCATCACAATTACCAGAAACACAATTAATATCAAGAATTGAAGAACCATTTGTAAAAGCAACTATAATGACACCAAGTGAATATATAGGTGCTGTTATGGATTTGTGTCAAAAAAAGCGTGGTGTATTTATTGATATGCAGTATGTAGACGAAACCAGAGCCGTTATACATTATAATATTCCTCTTTTAGAAATTGTTTACGATTTCTTTGATAAACTTAAAAGCTATACTAAAGGTTATGCATCATTTGATTATGAATTAGGAGATTATGAGGCTTCTAAATTAGTTAAAATGGATATTATGCTTAATGGTGATGTTGTAGATGCCCTTTCTACAATTGTCCATAAGGATTTTGCTTATAATAGAGGAAAAGTATTAGTTGAAAAGTTAAAGGATATTATTCCAAGACAATTATTTGAAGTACCAGTTCAAGCGGTTATAAATCACAAGGTTATTGCTAGAAGTGATATTAAAGCTATGCGTAAGGATGTATTAGCTAAATGTTATGGTGGAGATATTTCAAGAAAGAAAAAATTACTTGAAAAACAAAAAGAGGGTAAAAAGAAGATGAAGGCCATAGGTAGTGTCGAAGTTCCACAGGAAGCATTTTTAGCTATTTTATCAACTGATGAATCTTAGATATTATTGATATAATATAAAATTTTTGATATAATTAAACAAACGGAGGATTTAAAGATGAAAAAAGATAATTGTCCTTATTGTGCATACGGACCTTATTTAGCCAAATTTGGTTATCTTGCTTTTGAAACAGAAACTTCATCAGTTATTGTTTTTAAAGATCAGACTCATAAAGGAAGAATGATTGTAAGCTATAAAAAGGATCATATTGCCGAAATAAAGGATTTACAAGAAGAAGAAAGAAATAAGTTCATGAAGGATGTTAGTGATGTAGCTAATGCTATTCAAGAGGCTTATCATCCTGATAGAATTAATTATGGTGCATATGGAGATACATTAGGCCATCTTCATATCCACCTTTGCCCTAAATATAAGGACGAATTTGAATGGGGTGGAACATTCCAAATGAATACTGGAAATCTAGCTTCAGATGAAGAATGCGAGAAAGTAGCTTTAGAAATTAAAAAGTACTATAAAGGCTAATTGCTAGGATTTATTACTACGATAGTAATAAGTCCTTTTTTATTTGGAAATTATATAATAAACTTATGAAAGCGTTTGATATTCGAAAATTATTTTAAAATATAGTGATTTTTTGTATAAAATATGCTAAAATTTAAAAAATATCCGATTTTATTCGGTTATTTTTATTAGGGAGGGGAAATTATGCAAGATTATCCAACTAAACAGGGATTATATAATAAAGCGTATGAACATGATGCATGTGGAATTGGAGCAATAGCTCAAATTAAAGGAATTCGTACACATAAAACCATAAAGGATGCTTTAAATATTTTAATTCATTTAGAGCATAGAGGTGGTACTGGTGCTGAAAATAATTCTGGCGATGGTGCTGGAATTTTATTTCAAATTCCTGATAAATTCTTTAGAGGTGAAAATTTAGGCTTTGACCTTCCTAAGGAATATGATTATGCTGTTGCTCAACTTTTCTTATCACAAAATGAAAGTATTAGAGATGATGAAATAAAAGTTATCAATGATGCTTTAATAACAGAGGGCTTAGAAATATTAGGTTATCGAAGAGTTCCTTGTGACACATATGGAATAGGTCCAACTGCCTTAAAAGCGATGCCTTACATAATGCAGCTATTTGTTAAAAGACCTACAGATATACCAAGAGGTATAGCCTTTGAAAGAAAGCTTTATGTAGCAAGAAGAGTAGCTGAAAAGAAGGGCCTTGAGGCTAATTTAAATTTCTATTTTTGTAGTTTCTCATCAAAAACCATTGTATATAAGGGTATGTTAGTATCTACTCAAGTTCGTGATTTTTATCTAGATTTAAAGGATACTAAAGTTGAAACTGCCATTGCTTTAGTTCACTCTAGATTTTCAACAAATACATTTCCTTCATGGGATAGAGCTCACCCTAATCGATATTTATGTCATAATGGAGAAATCAATACAATTAGAGGTAATGTAAACTCTGTTAAAGCTAGAGAGGGCTTATTTCACTCAGATGTCTTCAAAGATGATTTAAAAAAGGTAATACCATTAATTTGTAAAGAATCATCCGATTCAGCTATGTTTGATAACTTATTAGAGTTTTTATATTTAAATGGTCGTACACTAGAAGAAACAATAATGATGATGATTCCCGAGCCTTGGATGAAAAATAAACAAATGCCTGAGGATTTAAAAGCCTTTTATGAGTTCCATTCTACATTTTTAGAACCATGGGACGGACCAGCTTCAATAATCTTTACAGATGGCGTTAAATTAGGAGCATCTTTAGATAGAAATGGCTTAAGACCTTCTCGTTATTACGTAACAAAAGATGATTATCTTGTTCTTTTTTCTGAGACTGGATCACTTCCTATTGATGAAAGTAATATACTAGAAAAAAGAAGATTAGAACCAGGAAAAATTCTTCTTGTTGATACCTTAGAAGGAAGAATTATATCTAATGATGAAGTTAAAATGTTTTACTCTAAGAAAAAGCCTTATAAGGAATGGGTCAAAAATATTATTCATTTAGCCGATTTGAAAAAAGCCAAAGAGGATGATGAAAAAATCAATATTCATTTTCTACAGCACGCTAATGGATATACCTATGATGAATTAATGGAAGGAATAATACCATTTGCTCAAAGCAAAAATGAAAAGTTAGTAGCTATGGGAAATGACTTACCATTAGCTATTTTAATGAAAAATGAATTTTCTTTATATACCTTTTTTAAGCAAAGATTTGCTCAAGTTACTAATCCACCAATTGATGCAATAAGAGAAGATATTGTTATGTCTAGTGCGGTTTATTTAGGTAGAGAAGGTAATTTATTAAATCCAACAGCTAAAAATGCTAATAGAGTTAGACTAGAAACTCCTATTTTGACTAAAGAAGAATTTTATAAAATTAAAAATTTGGGAAAAACAAATTTATTCAAGGTTGATGTAGTTTCTTTTTGCTACGATTATAAAACTGAGACTATGAAAGAGGCCTTAGATAGAATTTTTAAAGAATGTGAGGAAAAAATAGATAACGGAGCAACCGTTATAATTTTATCTGATAAAAATGGTAAGATGGCAATCCCATCTTTACTAGTAACATCTGGTTTACATCAATATTTAACTAGAGTATCAAAAAGAACCCATATTTCTATAGTTTTAGAAAGTGCTGAACCACGCGATGTCCATCATTATGCCTGTCTAATTGGCTATGGTGTTACTGCAATTTATCCATATTTAGTTTATGAAACTATCATTGAATATACAAATCGTGGTTATATAACAATTGATAGTGAGCAAGCAATTAAAAATTATATTTATGGAGTAACTAAAAGTATTATAAAAATTATATCTAAGATGGGAATTTCAACAATTCAATCATATAATGGTGCCCAAATTTTTGAGGCAATAGGTCTAAATGATGAATTTATAGATGAATACTTTACTAACACACCTACTTCAATTGGTGGTTATGGAATAGCTGAAATTGAAAAAAATAGCATCAAGCTTTACGAAAAAGCCTTAAGCCGTAATGATGATACATTAGATTCAATGGGTTTACATGGATATCGCAATAAAAAGCACGACCATATATATGATCCAATGAGCATTTTCTTACTACAGTCTGCCTGCAGAAGTGGAAACTATAATGAATATAAGGAATTTGCTGAAAGATTAAATAAAAAAACTATTAATATTCGTGATACATTTGAATTTGATTTTTCGCATCCAATTTCTATCGATGAGGTAGAACCAGTTGAAACAATTGTTCAAAGATTTTAAACTGGTGCTATGTCATATGGTTCTATTTCCAAAGAAGCTCATGAATGCATGGCAATTGCTATGAATAGAATTAACGCCAAATCTAATACTGGCGAGGGTGGAGAGGAAAGAGAACGTTTTAAATTAGATGCAAATGGTGATAATCGTTGTTCTAAAATTAAACAAGTCGCATCTGGAAGATTCGGTGTTACAATTGAATACTTAACTAATGCTGTAGAAATACAAATTAAAATGGCTCAAGGTGCTAAGCCTGGTGAAGGTGGTCAATTGCCTGGTGCTAAAGTATTCCCTTGGATTGCCAAAGCTAGACATTCAACACCTGGTGTTTCCTTAATATCACCACCTCCACATCATGATATTTATTCAATTGAGGATTTAGCCCAATTAATATATGATTTAAAGAATGCTAATCGTAATGCTAGAATTTCCGTTAAGCTAGTAAGTGAGGCTGGAGTAGGAACTATAGCTTCTGGTGTTGTTAAGGCTGGTGCTAATACAATCTTAATATCTGGTTATGATGGTGGTACTGGTGCATCTCCAAGAACATCTATTAACAATGCTGGAACACCATGGGAAATTGGCTTAAGTGAGACACACCAAACACTTGTTATGAACAATCTACGTGATAGAATCAGACTAGAAACAGATGGTAAATTATTAACAGGTAAGGATTTAGCAGTGGCAATCTGCCTAGGTGCCGAGGAATTTGGCTTTGCTACTGGACCACTTATTGCTATGGGTTGTATAATGATGAGAGTTTGTAATTTAAATACATGCCCTGTTGGAGTAGCAACTCAAGATGAAAAATTAAGAGCTAAATTTAAAGGTAAACCAGAGTATGTAATTAACTTTATGTATTTTATTGCTCAAAATCTTCGTGAATATATGGCTAAGCTTGGATTTAAAACAATTGATGAAATGGTTGGCCACACAGAACTTATAAAGGTTAAAAAGGAATTTAAAGATCGAATTGATGCAACTAAAATTCTTTATAATCCAAAGGTAGTTAATAGAACAGATAATAAATTTAAAGAATATAAATATCATAATTTGGAGACAACTCTTGATTATAGAGTATTGCTTCCATTATGTCAGGAAGCTATATATCAACAAAAGCCTAAAACAATGGATTTAGAGATTTCTAACGTTAATCGTAGTTTTGGAACCATTTTATCTAATGAAATAACTAAGATATATGGTCAAGACGGTCTAAAAGAGGATACTATCAAAATACATGCAACTGGAAATGCTGGAAACTCATTTGGTGCTTTTTTAACAAGAGGTGTTACTCTTGATGTTACTGGTGATGCTAACGACTACCTTGGTAAAGGCTTATGTGGTGGAAAGATAATAATCAAGCCATCTAAAAAAGCAACCTTTGACTATGCAACTAATAAAATCTGTGGTAATGTCGCATTATACGGTGCTACAAGTGGAGAATGCTATTTAGAAGGAATCGCTGGTGAAAGATTTTTAGTAAGAAATTCTGGAGCTAATGTAGTTTCACTTGGTTGTGGACAGCATGGATGTGAATATATGACTGGTGGTACAGCCTTAATTTTAGGCGATATCGGTAGAAACTTTGCTGCCGGAATGTCTGGTGGTGTAGCTTATGTATATGGTAGACATAATATTACTAATGTAAATTTGGAATTGGTTTCAATTTTGGATTTAGATGATGAAGATATAGCAGTTGTTAAAAATTTATTAAAAAAACATATTTCTTATACAGACTCTAAAATTGCAAATAAAATTTTAAGTGATTTTAATGAAAGTAATTTCTTTAAAGTTCTACCAAATGATTATGCTAAAATTATGAGTTTAATAAAAGATTTTGAAAAAGCCAACTCAAAGGATCCTTTAATGGATGCATTTACTAAAGCTATGGAGGTGAAATAATGGGAAAAGCAACAGGATTTATGGAATTTAATCGAAAAAATAAAGAGGAAATAGCCCCTCTTGAAAGAATAAAAAATTTTAATGACTTCCATGTAAATTTTGATTTAAAAACTCAAAGAGAACAAGCTAGTCGCTGTATGAATTGTGGAGTACCATTTTGCCAATCAGGTATGGTTATAGGAAGAAGAAACGTAGGATGTCCTTTAGCTAATTTAATTCCTGAATGGAACCACCTTATTTATTTAGGTTTATATGAGGAAGCTTATAAAAGATTGGATAAGACGGCACCATTTCCTGAATTTACAGGAAGTGTTTGCCCAGCCTTATGTGAGGCAGTATGTAGCTGTAGTATTAATGGTGAAGCCGTAGGAATCAAATGTAATGAATTATTTTTGATAGAAGAAGCATTTAAAAATAATTGGATAAAGCCTAAAAAGGATATTATTAGAAACAATAAAAAAGTCGTAATTGTAGGCTCCGGTCCTAGTGGTTTAGCTTGTGCTAAGGCTTTAAATTACGCTGGATATACCGTAACCGTATTAGAAAAAAATGATCGTTTTGGCGGACTATTAATGTATGGTATACCAAATATGAAAATTGAAAAAAAGATTATTGATAGAAGAATTAACCTTCTTAAAGAAGAGGGAATCACTTTTATTAATAATTGCAAGGTTGGTAAAGATATAAAATTATCTGAATTAAAAAAATCATATGATATAATTGTTTTTGCTTGTGGTACATCAATGCCAAGACCATTAAATTTAAAAAATAATACCTTAAAAGGAATTAATTATGCAGTTGATTTCTTAACTGAAACAACAAAAAATTTATTAGATAAAAAACCATTTACATATGACTTAAAAGATAAAAATGTTATCATAATTGGTGGTGGAGATACCGCAAATGATTGCTGTGCCACTGCCGCTCGTCAAAATGCTAAATCAGTTTATGAATTAGAAATAACAAACGAACCACCTCTTAATAATACCAATCCATGGCCTTATTATCCAAACAAAAAGAAAACTGACTATGGAGTTGAGGAATGTAATGCTCTTTATAAAAAGGATATTAGAATGTATACTACCACTATAGATGAAATAGTTGGTAAAACTCATATTGAAGGAGTATACATTAAAAATGTCAAATGGGAGCTAAAGGATGGAAAAATGGTTTGTCAAGATGTTTTAGATTCTAGGAAATATCTTCCATGTGATCAACTAATTATTGCCATGGGCTTTCTAGGAACATCTGATGATGATTGCAAGAGTTATGAATTAGATGCTAATAATTACAAAATTAAATTAAATAATTTTAAATATAGCGATAATATATATGTTTGTGGAGATATGAAAAATGGTCAATCATTAGTAGTTTTAGCTTTAAAAGATGGATTAGACTGTGCTCAAGAAATTATAAAAAACGATAAATAAAATTTTACGAATGGATATAAAAATATCCATTCTCAGCTTGTTGACAAACTAGTCAACAAGCTTTTTTATATCAGTTATATAAAAATCGACACGTAGGTAAAGTCAAAAAAGTTATTCTCGATTTGTCTAAAGCGTGGTT
>DVKU01000054.1 GCA_018715825.1 Candidatus Avacholeplasma faecigallinarum | reverse complement strand
TCAATTATATATTAACATGTATTCAACAATGCTTGAATATAAAAAGATGTTTATGTGTTAGCATCATTAAATAATTAATACAAATATATTATACGAGGAGGATAAATGAAATGATTTATGAACGTGCATATGCGAAAATCAACCTAGCGTTAGAGGTTATGGATAGTGTTGATGGTTATCATATGGTTAATAATTTAATGGTAGGAATATCTTTATATGATGAATTAGAATTTAGTAAGGCTAGTAGTATTTATGTAGAGGATGATTTTTTAGTTGATAATATTTGTATAAAGGCTTGTAAGCTCTTTTTTAATCATTTTAAGATAGATGGTGGAGTTTGTATAAAAATTAAAAAGAATATTCCTATTGCCGCAGGATTAGCAGGTGGAAGCAGTGATGCTGCTAGTTGCTTAAGGGGTCTTAATCGTTTATATAATGTTAATGCTTCTAATAGTGAGCTAAAGGAAATAGCTAAATTACTAGGTAGTGATGTTGCTTTTTTTATAGATAATCAATTAGCTTTATGTACTAACCGTGGAGAGGTTATTAATCATATTGATGTAGAACCATTTCCTATGAATGTTTTATTAATAAAGCCAATGGCCTCATTATCTACTAAGCTTGTCTATCAAAATTATGTTTATGATAGAATTAGTAAAAAGGATAAGATAGACAATATTATTAAAGGCCTAAAAAATAAAGATATTTCTCTTATTAAGAAAAATATCTTTAATGATTTAGCCAACACATCCTTAAAATTATGTCAGGATCTTAATGATACCTTTAATATTTTAGTTTCTAATGGTTATAAGCCACTTGTAAGTGGAAGTGGTCCAACTTTGTTTTTATTAGATGCATCTATAGCTGATGAGCAAGCTATTAAAAAGCTTTTAGGAAGTAACCATTTTATTTATTTAGCTAAAACAATTTAAAGGATTTCTTTATTGAAATGGCCTCTTGTATTTATATTTTGATCGAATAGATTTGTTTTTCTATTCGATTTTATTTTGTCTAAAAACATTTTTATAATGTTTTGGGATTCTAATTTATCTTCTGTTGTTAATTGAATTCTAAAGACATTGATGTTTTTAATATCCTGTAAATCATCAATTAAATTTAGTATTTTACCATTTAGTATGGTTGTAGTACAATCCTTGTGGTTTAGGATAGGAAATACGCCATATTCATCCTTTAAGGCATAATTAGATTTATGGCACTTTCCACATTGATTAAAAACCTTAAGTGGGCAATAATGGGTAAACATCATAGGGGCTCTACCGTAAACGATCATTTCTAGGTTAGGATAGCCGCCATTTTCATCATAATAGGCTTGGATTAAGTCTTTAATTTGTTTATGATTAAGTTCGTAAGATAATGTGACTCTTTTAGCATTTAGGCTATGAAGTGTGTAAACAGCTATGTGATTTACTACATTTAAAGAATAGTCGGTTACAAAATCGTTACTATCCTTATATGCATAAATGCCACCATACCCACCAATTAGAAGCTCTTTATCCATTTTTGGATAGGTTGCCTCATTTCTTCTTATGATGTTATCGTAATAAATGATTTCAACTCCTAGTTCCTTAGCTACATTATATTGCTCCAAAGTAGTGCAATAAACAGCTAATTTTGGTGAGGTAAGTGGGAATGTTATTTTTTTAATATTACCATCATCTTCTATAAATTTGTGTGGTCTTTTAAGTCTAACCTCATTCATTTTAGCAACTATATTTCTTCTTAATTCATTGATTTTAGTAGCTGGTATAAAGCAGTCATCAACAAAATATTCAATATCCTTAAGTTGGTATATACTATCACTAAGGCGATTAAATTGTTTTATGAATTGTTCCTTGCTAGTAGGAGTAGTTAGGGCTTTTTCTAAAATAAAATCTGATTGTATAGTTATTTTTTTATTTTCACATTCACATTCAATTGTCATAGCTTCATTACTATGGCCATATACATATAAATTTAAATCAAAGCGTTTATATTCTTTGGGGAATGTTTTTTCTAGTTCCTTATTAAAATTATAGTCCTTTGTCTTATAAACTTTATCACCAATACTTAGTGCTTCTTTTATTTTGATGAAGCAATTAGTTTTTGAAGAAGAAATAAGGTTATCATTTTTGTCATAAAGCTTACTTACAGAAAAGTTAATATCTTCGCCATTATGGCTTATACGTAGCATATCCATTTGATTTACAAAATCGCAAAGCTTTATTTCATATCCTTGCTTTGTTTTAGCTATTATTTCACCAACTAAATATCCAAAATTATTTGGTTTGTCAATATTTACAATATCCTTTTTGTCTTCGTTAAATATATATCCTTTTGTATATGTGCGGTTGAAGGTTTTATTAAGATTAAGTTTATCTTGATTGGTTATGTGACCATCTAAAGCTTTACGGTAGGTATTAACTACATTTGCCACATAGACAGGCTCCTTCATACGTCCCTCTATTTTTATAGAATCAGCAAATTTTAATTGGTTTATATAATCGATAGTATTTAAATCCTTCATTGATAAGATATAGCTTGTGGATAATTTTTCATTTGTTGTGGTATTTATTAATTCATACTGTTTTCTGCAAGAACCAACACATCTACCACGATTACCGCTACGGTATCCAATTAAGCCTGACATTAGGCAATTTCCTGAGTATGACACACATAAGGCTCCATGAACGAATATCTCAATTGGCATCTTGGCAATTTTTTTAATTGTCTTTAGCTTTTCGATATCTACCTCTCTAGATAGAACCACTCTTTTTGCTTTTAGGTTTTTAAATAATAATGTTCCTTCTAAATCATCAATTCCCATTTGGGTAGAACAATGAGCCTCCATTTGTGGGCAGTGCTTGACGATATAATTGAAAATTGCAAGATCTTGAACTATAACTCCATCAACTTGACAATCATATATATCTTTTAGCTGTTTAAAGGCATCATTTAATTCACTATCATATACTATTGTATTCATGGTAACATAAATTTTTACATTTCTTAGGTGAGCATATTCAATTGCTTTTTTTAATTCATCAAGGCTAAAATTATTAGCATATGCTCTAGCTCCAAAACGATTCATGCCAAGATAAATAGCATCTGCTCCATTTGAAATGGCAGCAACCAAAGCTTCAAAAGAACCAGCCGGTGCAAGTAATTCAGTCATAATTTAATCTCCTTTAATTAGTCATTTTCGACGGATATATTTTATCATAAAATAAAGTTTAAGTCATTAATAAAAAAATGTCGATAAGAAAATGTATTTTTTGTATTTACAAACGTTTTCATTGTGTGCTATAATAGTTTATGAAATCGTTTTATTAACTTATTATGATTGACGATAGAGGAGGAAATTATATGAAAATGAGAAAAATTGGAGCTGGTGTTGCTTTATTAGCACTAGTTGCGGGTACTGTTGGTTTAACATCATGTAAAGATAATAACAATAATGATGATCCAACAAATGAAACAGAAAAAACATTATCTGAAATTACAGTTTCAGGAGCTACAGTAGAATTTACTGTAGGTGGAACTTTTAGTAAAGGAAATTTAAAGGTTACTGCAAAGTATTCTGATAATTCAACTGCTGATGTAACAGCTGATGCAACAGTAGATTCTAGCAAGGTTAATATGTCTGCAGCTGGAGAATATACAGTTACAGTAACTTATCAAGGAAAAACAGCTACATATAAAGTAACTGTTAAGCCTCAAGGTACACAAGGTCAAGATCCTGATGATGATAGAATTCACATTTCAACTGCAGAAGACTTTGTAAATATGTTAACTGGACAGCTTGAAAGTGTAAATGAGGGTTCAGGATTAATTGGTGACTATGTATTAGATCAAGATATTGATATGACTGGAGTAACTATTGAAAATACTGCTCCATATTCATTCCAAGGAACATTTGATGGTAATGGACATACAATTAGCAATTTAAGCTTATCTCCAGCAAAGAAACAAACTGGTTTGTTTGAAGGCTTATATGATGCTACTATTCAAAATGTTAAATTTACAAATGTAACTTTAACAACAAATGCAGCTTTAACTGGTAGTGATGCTAAGGGATTATGCTTATTCGGATTATATTCTGCTGGTGCTACATTAATTTCAAATGTAACAATTGATGGCTTTAATATGGAAATTGCCGAAAATCAACCAGAAAATGGTGGATTAATTGTTAATGCTTATGATACATTAGTATTACAAAATATTGCTATAGTTAATGCTACAGCTAAATTAGGTAACTATAGTGGTTTAGTTGTTGGTACTATGAAAGAGGCTGGCCAAGTTACAGTTGCTGGAGCTAAGATTGATGTTGGTGCTTCATCAATTGAAGCTTATAACATTTTAATTGATGCTGATATTGAAGTATTTAATGCTGCATCTCAACAAGGTAATGGAGTTTTAATTGGACGTATAAGTTCTGCTAACTCTACTCAAAATTTAATAGTTGATGGCTTCGTATATTCTGGTACTATTTATGGTGGTAAGAACTGTGCACCTATCATGGGTGACCAAAAGACTACAGCTTTAAATGTAAGTATTAAAAATGCTTACTTCCTAGAAGGTGGAAGCTTTGCTCAACAAAATACACAAACAAATACATTTATTGGTCAACAAAAGAATCCAGATGCATTATTTGAAAACTGCTACTATGTAGATAGAAGTGTTACAATCGCTAAGGATGAAGATTATAACGCTGAAGGAGTTTCTGATTATGTTGCAGCATTACAAGGTGAGGCTATTGCTGTAGAGGATGTTGTTGCTCCTACTGATGCCTTTACTGTTGCTGATGGTAAGATATCATTAAATGGTGTATCTATTGACTTACCAGCTCCTGTTGTTACAGCAGCTGTTGACAATGGTACATTATCATATGAAGCTAAGGCTGGTTTAGAGGCTACTGTTGAAGGAAATATCATTAATATTGGTGGTAAGATTCCTTATTATACAGCTGAAGAGGTAGATGGTACTGCTGGTAACTATGTAAAGGTTACAATCGCTAAGCCTGCTACTTTAACAGATAAGACTGGTGGTAAGGTATACTTTAATGATTCTATTGAAAAGGTTTCTGATTTAATTGAATTATATGTTCCTGTTGCTGCTTTAGAAGCTGGCGTTACAGAGTATCAAGATATTGTTGTTACAGTTAGATGGAATAATAATGCAATTGATCAAACATATACAATTAAGATTGCTAACGATGTAACATTTGCTACACCACTTGTTTATGGTGCAATTTCTCAAGATGATACTAACTATGTAACTGAAAATCCAGATAATTATACATTGCATTATACATCAGGTACAATTGCTTGGGATTCAGCTACTGATCCACAAGGTAACTATGTAACTGTAAAAATTGCAAAGCCTGAGTGGGCTTCTGAAATAACTGAGTTATCTCAAGTTACTTTAACTAACGCTATTGGTGTATCATTAGATGGTGATGTATTAACAGTTAAGGTTGCTGCAAAGGCTGCAGGTGCTTCATTCAATGTTAAGTGGACTGATGAGGCTGACCCTCAACAATATAATATTACAGTAAGTGATGCTGTAGTTTTAGAGGCAAATCCAAATGCTAGCTTGTATTTAACATTAGATGTTAATGCTGTTATGACTCAAAATAATATTGCTTTAGATGATACTGGTAAGAATGCTCCTATAGCTGATGGTACATATGGTGATTTCACAATTAGTGGTGGTGCAAAACGTGCTAATTCATCAAATGTAAGTATTGAGATTAGTAAACAAGCTAATGGTGGAAAAGTCTCCTTCTCTGTAACTCAAGCATCTACAATTACCTTAGAATGGTCATCAACAGGTAGTAATCCAGCGTCTATAGCCTTATTTAAGGCTGATGGCACTATTGTTCAAACTTATTATATAACTGGTTCAACTGCTACAGAGATTACTTTTAACGCTGCTGAAGCTGGAGATTACTATATTGCTTCTCCTGGTACAAATACTACAGAAGGTGTTTCTACTTCAGGTAGAGGATTTAGATTATATTCATTATCAGTAGCACCAGTTACAACTGCTGAGTAGTAATTAATTTAAATATTGGGCGTTGATTTAATCAACGCTCTTTTTAAATTAATTTACACTAAGGATCAAAATTTTTATCTAGGTAAATGTTTATAAAAGGTGTTAGGAGGGAAAGTATGAAAATAAGAAAAATTGCTGTTGGCTTAATTGCTATATCATGTATGACTGCTTTGTTGACAGGATGTGGAAATAACAATGATAATAATAATGATGATGATAGTGATAAGACCGAACAAACTAATAATTACGAGGTAAATTTTAGCTCTAATGGGACTATTATTGACAAAGTTTCAGTTAATGAAAATCAAACTGTAGCTCAACCACAAGATCCTAGTCGTGATGGCTATTTATTTAGAGGCTGGTACAGTGATGAGGCTTGTACAATGCCATTTGATTTTGCAACAAGCATTACATCTAATACAACTATATATGCTAAATGGGTAGAAGGAACAAAATATAGTGTTAATTTTAATGATGATTGTGATGGCTCTACTTTAGAGGAAGCCTATTCTATAAAAAATACAACTTTAATGGAAGGATGCCAACTTTTAGGTAATCAAACTCAAACTATTGATGAACAAACCTATAAGGGAGTAACAATATCACAACCTGCTACCTTACTTGCTGGAAAACCTAAGGGTGATGCTGTTAGCGTTAGAGTTGGTGGTAAGGGTAAGGTTGTTTTCTATGCTACTATAGATAATGAGGGTGAAACAACTTTAAAGGTTAATAATGATAAGAAAAAGGTTGTTGCTGAAAAGACAGTATCAGATAATAATTTGTTTACAATTGAGGTTGAGGTAAGTTCTGAGACAACTTTATATTTATATGCTGATAATTCATTTACTATTTATAGAGTTGATTCTGAATGGGAAAATCAAGATCATGGTACTATAACATCTATTGAGGTTACTAATACTGGTGGTAATCATTTTATTAAGGGTGAAGACTTTGATACTAAAGGATTAGAGGTAATAGCAACCTATGATTCTGGTTATGAAGAGGTTTTAGTAGAAGGTACTAAAGACAATGAATTCCAGGTAGATTATTCAAGCTTTAAAAAGGATGAATCTGGATTCTATACTATAAATGTTCATTTTAAGGATTTTGAGACTGATTATACTGCTTATGTGTATGATATTGATTCTTTTGATGTTGATTTATATTATATGCAAAAGGATGATGAAAATCTTTGGGGCAATAGTGCTTTAAGAAATGTTACAAATAGACAAATTAATTATGGTAATTCACAAACATTTGATACATCTGCTTTAACTATTGCTGTTACTGGTACTGTGATTAATGAAAAAAATAAAGAGGTTAGTAGATTATTTAAATTATCAAATGCTCAATACGATTTAGTTTGCAATGATTACAATAAGGATCAAGAAGGAAATTATGTTGTTAACGTTGAAACAAATTTTGGAAACACTACATTTATGACCTACGTTATAAAAGAAACACCAAAAATTATTAACAATACAATTTCTGTTAAGGTTGATCAGAACTATACTGGTATCGTTGGCAAACTAGATGAGAATAATAATCATATGTTTACAACTTTAAATACAGCTATTGAATTCTTAACAACAGCAGAAGGAATTACAGATGATGTAAATAAGGTAATTTATGTGGCTAGTGGAATATATAACGAAAAGGTGGATGTTGATATTCCTAATGTTACACTTATTGGTGAAAATGCCCTAGATACTATTATTACTTTTGACGCCGCTAATGGTCTTCAAGATCCAAGAGGTACATTCTTTGGCACTGATGGTTCTTCAACTTTTGGAGTTAGATCTACAGCTACTAATTTCCAAGCTAAAAATATTACTTTTGAAAGCTATTATAATACTTTAGAAAGATATAATGCATTAAAAGCTCAAACTACAGGAACACAAGCTCTTGCAATTATAATTCAAGCTGACAGATCATCATTTTATAATTGTAGATTTACTGGTTTTCAAGATACTGTAGAAATGCTTGGTTCAGGAAGACAATATTTTTATAATTGTTATATTTCAGGAGCAACTGATTATATTTTTGGTACCAATTCTAGTGCTATGTTTGAAAATTGTGAGATACATTCTATATCAAATGGTCAATCAAGTAATGGTGGATATATTTGTGCTCCAAAGGGCTTGAATAAGGGTGGAGATTATACAGCATTTGGTTATATTTTTAATAATTGTAGATTTACTGGTGATGCTAATATAACTCAAAATACTACAGCATTAGCTAGACCATGGGATGATGGTGCAACTATTACAATTATGAATTCTGTAATGGATAAGCATATTTCCACTTTACCATTTAATGGAACAACTCAAGGAAGAAGATATGTAGCTGGCTTAAATGGTGATTGGACTGCAGATACAGCTATATTAAGGGAGTATAACAATACTGGTATTGGTTCTGTAAATGAGTCTCAAACTTATACTAATAGAAATAATGAAGTTTTCACCATTATGGAAATCATTACAGCAACAGAAGCTCAGACTTTATTGGAGAATTTCTGGGGTGCATATACAGTTACTTGTCCTAGCAACTCAAAGTATGACTTTACAACAGAAGCCTGGAGCAAGCCAATTTTTGAATAATTAAATAGCTATAATATAGTAAAAGCCAAGTCATTTTTGATTTGGCTTTTACTAATTGATGAAGATTTGTTTTGAATAAAATTTTAAATTTTATTGACTAAAGTTACAAATATGTTATAATAAAATGTAAAGCGTTTACAAAGGAGGATTTATCATGAAATTTGTAAAAAAATTAGGGCTATTTGCTGTTGCAGCCTGTGTTGGTTTATCTGTTGTATCTTGTGGTAAGGATAGGGCAGAAGAGGTTATTGATACAACTGGCAATCCAGATATCAATCTTGAAGAAACAACTCGAAGTGATATTACATTAAGTAGTATTTCGGTTGATAATAATGCATCTAAGCTTAATTATTATGTTGGTGAGGAATTTAGCAGAGAAAACCTTGTAGTAAAGGGAAATTATATTGAAGTTGTAGACGGTGCTAATAAATCTTTATCAAAAGAACTTACTAACTATACTTTAGATACTTCTGATCTAAATATGGGTTTAATAGGTACATATCCTGTTACAATCACCTATCGTGAGGGAACTAATATTAAGACAACTACCGTTAATATTAATGTTACATCTTCATTTTTAGATGATCAAAAAATAGAATATTTAGCTGGTTTAGAGCCTGTTGAAACTATTATAAAAATTAGTAAAAATCAAGCTATTGATTTTAAAGAGGATGTAGTGTTTGAAAAACATTATTTAAATAATACTGTTGAAACAAAGGTAGAAGCATTAACAGCTAGTGATAAGGAACAATTAACTGTTGATGAAGGTAATTTTTCTAACACTAAAACAGGACGCTATGTAATAAAATATTCATTTGATACCTCTGCTTTATTATCTGATGGTACTAATTATGAATATACATTAAATAGTTTCGTTATTGTTATAGTTCAATAGGGAGGATTTGTATATGAGAATTAAAACGTTTATTAAATTATGCGTCTTATCACTTATTTGCTTATTTGCTTTAGCAAGTTGTGGTAAGAGCTATGATTATATTTTATATGTTTCTCCAGATGGAGATGCTGAAGCAAAGGGTAGTTCAAATGACCCATTAATGTTTTCTGTTGCTGTAGCACAAGCTAAGCCAGGTATGACTATTTTAATGGAGGGTGGAACTTATTCATATAGTGCTCGTCTTCAAATTATGAATAGTGGTTCGCCAAATAAATATATTACTGTTATGCCTAAAAATGATGAGGATGTTATTTTTGATTTTTCTGATATGATTTTTGATAGTAACAATCGTGGTATTCAAATTTATGGTGATTTCTGGCACTTTAAGGAAATAAGCGTAACTGGTGCTGGTGATAATGGTTTATATGTTGCAGGTTCATATAATATTATTGAAAATTGTTTATTCTACAATAATAGAGATACTGGATTACAATTAGGTCGTGCATATTCTTCAGATGTTTCTATTAATACATGGCCTTCATTTAATTTAATTAAAAATTGTACATCATTCGCAAATTATGATGCTGAAACATTAGGAGAAAATGCTGATGGATTTGCATGTAAATTAACTGCTGGATATGGTAATGTTTTTGATGGCTGTATAGCTTTCAGAAATTCTGATGATGGTTGGGATTTATATGCTAAAGAGGATTCAGGAAATATTGGTACAGTTGTACTATATAACTGTGTATCATTTGAAAATGGTTATCTTCCATATCAAATTGAATTAACTAATGATGAAGATGGCTCTAAATATATGTCTTATAATACAATAAATGGTGATGGTATAGGCTTTAAGCTTGGTGGATCTGTTATGGAGGGTGATGTTATATTAAATAACTGTATGGCTTTCAATAACAAGTTACACGGCTTTGGTGATAACTCAAACCCAGGTGTAATTGATATTAATAATTGTACAGCATTTAATAACTGTGTAGAATTAGATGAGAATGGTAATGTTGCAGGTAGAGATACTAACGGTGGTAAGTCTAATAATATCGATTTAGCCCGTGCAACAAGTGGTGTTTCTAATAGTTATAATAATTACTATGGTATAGTTTCTTATATTAATAATCAGGCAAACTTTGTAGCTAATGATGATTCAAGCGATGATGAGGATATGACTTATAATACTGATAAATTTAGAGGTAGTGCTGCATATTCAATCTTCAATTCAAGCTATGATAAGAATTCTAAGACTGAAAAGTATGTTGCTTTTACTGCTCCTGAAGATGCTTCTAGCTACGTTTCTAAGGCTGTAGATAGTACATTCTCTAGTGGTACAACTTATACTGGTTTATCTGATGCTTCATTTGCAAGCCTAGAATCTATTAATGCAAAATGTGATACAGTTGACGATTTGGCTGATTTAGTTGAAAATCATTTAACACTTCGTAACCCAGATGGCTCTGTTAATATGGGCGATACTTTAAGAATTGTTGATGAAACATTATTAACATTTGCAAATGGAAAAGCAATCGGTGCTAATCTATCAAAATCAAGTGATGCTGAGTATGAGCATTACGATGTATTAGATTTTTCAAATTGTAAAACAGCCACAGATGTTAGACTACAGGCTACTTATAATGTTACTGAGGTTTTAACAAACCCTAACTCTGTATTCCAAGATTTCGAGGTTCCAAAGCTAGTTAATGGCTGTGATATTTCTTGGGAATCTTCTAATAAGGATATTGTTGAGGTTGTTGATAGCGAAAAGATCTCAACAAGCGATGCTGTTTATAGCCAAATAAAGATTTATACACCTCAACAAGATACTGAGGTTAAACTTACAGCTACTATAAGCTATGGTGGTCAAACAAAGGTTAAGGAATTTAATCTAATTATTAAGGCTCGTGCTCAAGCTTTAGGTGGTATCGCTATTGAAGGTGATACATCTATTAAGGTTGAAAAATTTGGAACATATGTTGCTCCAAGAGTTTATGCTTTAGACCTTTCAGCAATAGGAACAAGAGAATTACCATTAAGTCTATATGATGTAACATATACATATAAGTTCGCTCAATCTAAGGCAGATACAATGTATGATGTTGATGGTATCTCTACAGCAGTACCAGGAGTATATGAGGTTAAAGCTACTGTAACTTCAAAAATCGAAGGTGATGTTGATAACTTAAAGAGACCTAATACAGCTTCTTTAGTATATTATGTATATATCCTTGATAAGGATTGTATTATAGATTTTATGGAAAATGATAATGGTGTTCAAACAGGATCTATAATATTGACTAGTGATGGTTATAGTGTTGGTGGTAATTTATCTAACCTATATGGTGATTTATACTCAGTATATTCTGCTACACCTTTAACTTTAACAGCAATGGAATTAATGAATCATGAAGATGTTCAAATTCAAGCTGTAGAAAATGATTCTATTTTACTTCCATTCTCTGCTGGTGAATTAGCTGGTGAAGCTTTCTATGGCTATTATGTAATTGCTAATAAAAATAGAAGCTATATTTCTCAAGTTTATAGTTTCCAAACTAATGTGGTTGAAATTACAACAAATGAGCAATTTAACCAAGTTGCAGTCACTGGTAAGCTAGATGGTGTTTCTGCATCTTCAACAACTATTTATAAATTGATGAATGATTTAGATTTCAATAATACATGGAATACATCATTGAACAAATCTACATTCTCTGGATTATTAAATGGTAACGGTCATACTGTTAAGAATGTTACAATAAGCTCTTCAGCAAAAGATGATACAGATATGTTCTACAAGGTTCAAAATGGTTCTATTATTAATATTAATTTTGAAAATATTAACATTGAAAATACATCTACTGGTGGTAAAGTAGTTGGTATTATAGGTAAGCTTCAAGGTGGTTACCTACATAAAATTTCAATGAAAAATGTTAGTGTTAAAGGCTATGAGCGTGTTGGAGCTTTAGTTGGTCAGGCAATTGGTGGTTATAACTATATTACAAATTGTCAATTAAATAACGATGAGGGTGTAGTGATTGCTGCAAGAAATAAATATGCAAGTGGTTTAATTGGTGAAGCTGAAGTTGAAAGTTCAATAACTGATAAGACTTTATACATATCTATTACAAATTGCTCTGTAGTTGCTAATTTAGGTGATGGCAATGACTCAGGTGGATGTATCGGTGGTATGATTGGTCGTGTTAAAGCTGACTATGATACATTTACAATAATTGTTATCAACTGCTATTATAGAGGTACAATTGTAGCAAAGGGTAATTACAATGCTGGTATGGTTGGCGATATATCTAATGGTAGTGCTACAGTTACAATCAGCGGTTGCTTCTCAGATGCAGTATTTATGTATAAGGGTACTTTATTAGATATCTCTAATTTAGTTCCTGAAGAAGATACTCAAAAGTATGCTCATAAGAATTCTAATCCTATTTGTGGTCGTGCTACTTATACAGAAAATGTTGGTTCTTATACATCAGAAAATAACTTAGGTACATGGAGTGAATATTATTCTTCATTGATTGATTCAACATCTATTTTATTTGATATGAGCTATACTAATGAAGAAACAAACGAATTCTATCGTTGGACAGTTACTGAAGATTTCATCAAGAACATTGGCTTTGATCTTGAAAATACTTGGATTTTCAGTGATGGAAAGTTAGCTTTAAGATAATTTAAAACTAAATATATTAAGGAGTATCGGATGATACTCCTTTTATACTTTTGTAAAATGTGTTAAAATATCTAAGGTGATGTTAGATGTTAGACAGGGTAAAGGAATTTATAAAAGAACATAATTTAATTACAGAACAACCAATAATATGTGCAGTATCAGGTGGTGTTGATTCTGTTTGTCTAATTACAATTTTACATGATTTAGGATACAAGGTTATATTAGCTCATGTAAATCATCATAAGAGATTACAATCTGAGATAGAACAAAAGCAAATGCAAGAATTTGCAGATAAGTTACAATGCCCTTTTGAATTGTTAAGCTATTATTATGATGGTAATGATAATTTTCATAATGATTCACATCACGCAAGGTATAATTTTTTTAGGAAATTATGTCAAAAATATAATACTCATACAATTGCAACTGCTCATCATTTAAATGATCAGATTGAAACTATTCTAATCAAACTAATGGAAGGTTCTAATTTGTATGGCTATGGTGGCATTTCAGTTGTAAATGATGATGGAAATTATCGAATTATTAGACCACTTTTATGTTGCAATAAAAAGGAACTATATAATTATGCTAAAGAACATAATTTAATTTATTTTGAGGATAGTTCAAATTTTGAGGATGATTTTTTAAGAAATAGAATACGTCATCATATTATTCCTTTATTAGAAAATGAATGTAGCGATATTTTGGAAAAAATTTCGCAATTTTCCTACCAGGCCAAGGAAGCTTTTGCTTTTATTAGAAAGCAAAGTATAGAATATTTAAATAAAACTAATAATAAGATTGATTTAGATGATTTTAATAGCTTTGATGTGGCTTTAAAAAAAGATATAATATCATTGCTATTAGAGAGATATAATATTAGAAAAAATTATTATCTAGTATTAGATATTTATAAATTATTATTAAACAAATCAGGTAATAAGGTGATTTCTTTAGCGGGTGGATTTAGTTTATTTAAAAATTATAATGTGGCTTTTATAGCTAAAAAAACAACTGTTAAT
>DVKU01000010.1 GCA_018715825.1 Candidatus Avacholeplasma faecigallinarum | reverse complement strand
AAGGAGGTTTTTAAGTATGTATCATTTTGTAGAGGATAAAGAGTTTTTGAAAAGAGCTCAAAATTCTTGTGTTGAAGATTTAAACAAACTTGTTGGATCCTTGTTAGAAGAAGGTATAAGCGCCCAATTTATATTAGTTGGTAGTGGTGGTAGAAATATGGTCACTCAAAATGAAGATGGTGATATTGATTTTGATTATAATCTTTTGATTCAAAAGTGTGATGATATAACTGACTGTAGATTTCTTAAGGAAACTACGCGCAAAGCTTTAAACAAGATAATGAGAAAAAACGGGTTGCATGATGTTGAGGATTCCACCTCGGCATTATCATCAAAGTGCGTATATTTTAAAGATAATCCTGACATCAAATTTAGTATGGATCTTTGCATTGTTAAAAAAGATGATAAAGGAAACTGGTATCGATTAATTCATCAAAAAACTGGTTATACAAATTCTGATAGGTATTTTTGGAACCAAGTACCTAATTCAAGCAAAGTATCTGAAAAAGCTGTGACGCTTAAAGCCAATAATTTATGGGAAGAAGTCAGACAATGTTATCTCGACAAAAAGAATTTATATTTAAAAAGGAACGATAATAATCATCCATCATTCATTTGCTACATTGAAGCAGTCAATGAGGTTTATGGTCACTATAGATGGACTAGTAAATAATAAAAAACACCAATAAAATACGCACTCCTTTAGGGTTTCGTTTATCTAGTAAGGGTGTCGTTTTGCTAGTAGGGGTGTCGTTTTGTATCAAAACGATGGCACAAAGACTTCTTATAACTAACATTTTGATACAATTAATGGTTTCAAAATTAATGATATTTGTCCGAGAAATCGGGCATTTTTTTATGAAAACGTTTTAGTTAGTTATAACTAACTTTTTTGTTGTAGTGTTTCTATAACAGTGTTATAATAAGAGCGTTATAGGAGGTTTTAAAATGAATGAAGAAATAATGAAAGAGATTCTTAAAGCAGCTAAGGAAGAATTTTTATCTCTTGGATACATTGATGCATCAATGAGAAATATTGCTAAAAAAGCTAATCTAACGACTGGATCTTTATATTATCGTTTTTTAGATAAAGCCGAAATGTTAGATGCAGTCGTTGGAAATGAAGCAGAAGAACTTTTAGCAACTTTTAAACAAATTCAAAATGATTTTGCTAAAAAAGAAATCAAGCGTCAAATAAATGAAATGACAACCTATACAGAAAACGGGTTACATATTCTTTTAAATTATATCTATGATCATTATGATGTATTTAAGATTATTGTTTGCAAAAGTAAAGGTTCTAAATATGAATTTTATCTTGATAGCTTAGTAGATGTAGAAGTAGAAAATACTTATCGTTTTATTAATGAATTAAAAGCTAAAAATATAAAAGTTAAAGAACCAAGTGAAGATTTGATACATATTTTGTGTACGTCATTTTTTGCAAGTATTTTTGAAGTTGTTCATCATGATATGAATAAAGAAGAAGCTTTAAAATACGCTGATGAAATTTATGCTTTTAACCAAGCTGGATGGTCTGTTTTATTAGGTTTAGATTTTAAGGAGGGTTTATGAAAAAAGAAAAAGTATTTCCACGTTTAATGCATTATGCTGGCAAGCATAAAGTACTTACATATTTATCGCTTATTTTATCTGCAATAAGTGGCGTTCTTGCTATTATGCCATTTGTTTATATTTATTTTATTATTCGTGATGTAGTGCAAGTTGCACCAGATTTTTCAAAAGCTACTGATTTGGTGTTTTATGGATGGATGGCTGTCGTATTTGCTATTCTTGCTATCCTTATTTATATTGGGGCTTTGATGTGTTCACATATTGCAGCTTTTAGAATTGCTGGAAATATGAGAATAGAAGCTATAGAACAGCTTACAAAGATACCTGTTGGTGAAATAGAAGAGGAAGGTAGTGGTAAGTTAAGAAAGATTATTTTAGATTCTAGTAGTGCAACCGAGACTTATTTAGCCCATCAACTTCCTGATATGGCTCAAGCCATTCTTATGCCTTTTGCTATTATAGTTATATTATTTATATTTGATTATCGACTTGGGCTTGTTTCTTTAATTCCAATTATTCTTGGATTTTTATGCATGTTTAAAATGGTCGGTCCAAAAATGAAAAATGACATGGCTCAATATCAAAATGCTATGGAAAGTATGAACAATGAAGGTGTTGAGTATGTTAGAGGGATTCCTATTGTTAAAACTTTTAATCAATCAATATATACTTTTAAAAGATTTAAAGGGGCAATTGATAATTATTCTAACTTTTGTATTTCATATACAAAGAGATGTAGAGGTCCGATGATTGCTTTTGAAATATGCGTGAATTCCGTTTTTGCCTTTCTTATAGCAATGGCTCTTATTTTATTTGGCGTTAAGGCAACCGATCAAACGTTTATTTTAAATTTAATTTTCTACATTGTTTTTACTCCGATTATATCAACAACTCTTTTAAGAGTTATGTATATGTCTGAAAATACAATGATTGTAGAAGATGCATTAAAAAGAGTAGATTCAGTTTTATCTATTGAACCATTAAAGGAAACCTCTAATCCTTTAAAGCCAAAAGGCGACGAGGTGAAGTTTGATAGTGTCTTTTTCAAATATAAAAATAAAGAAAAATATGCATTAAATGATATTAGTTTTATTGCAAAGGAAAATTCGATTACAGCTCTAGTAGGTCCTAGTGGCGGAGGCAAAAGTACTATAGCTAGTCTTATGAATAGATTTTACGATGTGGAAAAAGGCTCTATTTCTATCGGTGGAGTTGATATAAGAAACATAAAAAAAGAAGATTTAATGAATGAAATTAGCTATGTTTTTCAGGATTCAAAACTTTTAAAAAATACTATTCTTGAAAACGTAAGAATGGGTAAAAAAGATGCGACTTTAGAAGAGGTTAATGAAGCTTTAAAACTTGCTCAATGCAATGACATAATTGCTAAACTTCCTGAGGGGTTAAATACTATTATTGGCGCTAAAGGAACATATTTATCGGGTGGAGAAATGCAAAGAATTTCTCTTGCTAGAGCCATTTTGAAAAATTCTAAGATTATTATTTTAGATGAAGCTACGGCATTTTCTGACCCTGAAAATGAGTATTTAATTCAAAAGGCATTTCAAAATCTGAGTAAAAATAAAACAGTCATTATGATTGCTCATAGGTTATCAACTGTTAAAAATGCAGACAAAATTCTTGTTGTTAATGATGGAAAAATAGTTGAAGAAGGAACCCATGATTCATTGTTAAAAGAAGATGGAATTTATACAAAAATGTGGAATGATTATCAAAAATCAATTAAATGGAGGGTTAAAAATGCTTAAATATCTCATGCATAAATTTGCTTTGACCGAACAGGGCGCAAAAGATTTTATAAAAACTCTATTAATGAACGTATTAAGCAATATTGCTTTGATGATACCAGTATGGCTTTTATACATTTTAGTAGATGATTTATTAGGTGATGGGATTCCAACTGATCATTATTATTTGTTTATTTTTGGATCTTTAGGAATAATCGTTGCATTAGGATTAATTTACTATATTCAATATCACTGTTCTTATTTCCTTACTTATAAGGAAAGTGGCAAAAGAAGAATAGCTTTAGCTGAAAGATTAAGAAAATTACCTTTATCATTCTTTTCGCATAAAGATTTGACTGATATGACTCACGTTATTATGAATGATGCGACAGCAATTGAGCAAAGTTTTTCGCATTTTATGCCAAATTTTTATGGTTCAATATTTTCGACAATTATAGTAATGATTCCTATATTTATTACTGATTGGAGGATGGGTCTTGCCTCTTTATGGGTAGTTCCAGTATCTATACTCATTGTGTTTGCTTCTAGAAAAGCACAAAACTATTTTAATAGGAAGAAAGACAAAGCTGATTTAGAGCTTCAAAATAATGTTCAAGAGTGCATTGAGACTATAAAAGATTTAAAAGCTACTAATTCAGAAAAAGAATATATGAATAAAATTAAAACAAATGTTAGATTAGTGGAGAAATTTCATATTCAGTCAGAATTAGGCGTAGCGTTATTCGTGGTAACTGCTCAGATGATTCTTAAATTTGGCATTGCTACAACAGCTTTAGTTGGTTCAATTCTTCTCATTGGCGGTTCGCTTGATATAATGATTTTCTTTATGTTCTTACTCCTCGTTTCTAGATTTTATGAACCTATGGCAACAGCACTTCAAAACTTAGCTGCAATAAACTCTACATTTTTGAATATAGAAAGAATGAATGAATTTTATAACTGCCCAATTCAAACCGGTAAAGATAGTTTTATACCTAAAAATTATGACATAACCTTTGATGATGTGAAATTTGGATATGATAAGGATGAAAGCGTAATTAATGGTGTTTCCTTTACTGCTAAACAAGGTGAAGTCACTGCGCTTGTCGGTCCAAGTGGATGTGGGAAATCAACTATATCAAAACTTTGTTCAAGATTTTGGGATGTTGATGATGGAACTATTAAACTTGGAGGAGAAGTAATTAAAAATATTGATCCAGAATGTCTTTTAAAAAACTATTCTATAGTCTTCCAAGATGTGAATTTGTTCAACAATACAATAATGGAAAATATCCGTATCGGTAGAAAAGATGCGACAAATGAAGAAGTTATCGAAGCAGCTAAAAAAGCAAATTGTGATGAATTTGTATCCAAATTACCTGATGGTTATAACACATATATAGGAGAAAATGGTGCTGAATTAAGTGGAGGAGAAAGACAAAGAATTAGTATAGCTAGAGCTTTATTAAAAGATGCTCCTATAGTGTTACTTGATGAAGCAACTGCATCATTAGATGCTGAAAATGAAACAATAGTTCAAGAAGCTATCTCTAACGCTACAAAAGGTAAAACTGTTATAGTTATTGCTCATAGGATGAGGACTATTGAAAATGCTGATAAAGTAATTGTTTTAAATGAAGGAAAAGTTGTAGAGGAAGGTAACCCACAAGAATTAATTAAGGAAAAAGGTCAATTTGCAAAAATGGTAAGTTTACAAAAAGAAGCAGCAAATTTTAATATTTAGTTCATCATAAACAAAAAAATTGTCACCTAGGTTTTGAGCTGGGTGACTTTTTAAGCTAATCAATTGATAACAATACGTATATAAATTTAGGATTTTGAAATGAGAATTTATATTCAATAAACAAACATTTTCAAACGTAAGCAAAAGCGCGGCATTAAACATTAATTAAGGGGTTTCGTTTATCTAGTAGGGGTGTCGTTTTGTATCAAAGCGATATGTTGTGCTATTAATAAAGTAGACACTATAGGGGTAATTGTATCAATATAGGTAATCACTGCCAACTAAGCGATCATGGCGGAACTGGTAGACGCGTACGTTTGAGGGGCGTATGGTTATGCCGTGTGAGTTCAAGTCTCACTGGTCGCACCATCTTATAACTAACATTTTGATACAAAGTAAGGGTGTCAAAATTAACGATATTTGCTCGAGAAATCGGGCATTTTTTCTTTTTATGCGTTTTGCTAGTAGATATAAATTGGTTCGAACCTAGCAATTTTCAAATTTTAGTCCTACTAGACAAACGATACCCTTACTAGAGAAACGTTAGGCTACTAGAAAAACGAAACCCTACTAGAGAAATGATACCCCTAATCAAAATCTAGATTTAAAAGAAATAAATGCATTTTGAAGTTCTAAGACTTTGAGAGGTGTTTATATTGATCAAGGTTATAGAACTTTTTGCAGTTATTGCAAGTCAAAGAGAAGTATTGAAGAGAGCTAATATAGAACATGAGATTGTAGCTATCAGCGAAAACGACAAATAGGCTAGTAGAGCCTATGAATTACTTCATGGACCAACTAATAATTTAGGTGACATAAAGAATATAGATAGACTACCCAAAGCTGATTTATGGACCTATTCATTTCCTTGTACTGATATTAGTTTGGCAGGAAAGATGAAAGGCTTTGATAAAGGCAGCAATACCGATTCATCACTTTTATGGGAAGTGCAAAGACTGCTAGAAGTAGCAAAAGAAAATGATGAACTTCCTAAATATTTATTGATGGAAAATGTGAAGAACATAGTATTGAAGAAATTCATGCCATTGTTTCAGGCGTGGCTAGATTATCTTGATTCACCGGGCTATTAAAATTTTTATAAGGTTCTCAACATTATGGTCGATAAAGCAGTTGTTCATTGAGACAAGAGTATTGAGTTCATATTTAACTCGGGATACAAAGTGAAGGTAGAGGCTAGGAAGTAAAAATTCTAGTCTTTTTATAAAACGTTTTCATTTTAAAATTATGAAGAAATGGCCACTTTTATGCTAAAATTGAACAAATGCTAATGTTTTTGTGAGGTATTTATGAAAAAAGAGTTGTTGTTCTTAATATGTTTAATGTCGATTTCTTTAATGGCTTCTTGTGGTACTAATAATCATGAGAATGAAGTTTTGGTTACTGATATGAGCGGCGCTGAAGTTTGGGTTCCCAAGAATCCAAAAAAGGTTGCTGCAGTATCTCCTTCTACCGGAGATTTGATGATTGCCTTCGGATTAGGTGATGTTCTAGATGGAACATATTATAGCGTTATGGATAATCCATGGGCTGAAGTCATTTATCCAAAATCAAAGGACCTATTTGGCTATGACTATGATAATAGTGTTGAGACTTTTATTGAAAGAGGAGCGGATTTAATTTTTATCCCTGAGCCAGCAACTGCTCAAAACTTAAGAGAGCATGGCCTTAACGCTCTTTGCGTTCGTCAATTTGCGGAAGAAGGCTACGGAGATTATGTATTTTCTTTCTCTGAAATTGTTAGAACTATATGGGGCGAGAAAGTGAATAACAGGGTCGATATGTGGCAGACTGATTTCAATAAAGCAATTAGCAATGTTACACAAAAACTCGAAGAAAATGATATTTATGAGGAAGAGAAAAGAACTTTGTACTATGTATGTGGAGACAAAGATAGGGGATTAGGATATACAGATTTAGGCAAATCGCTTTTAGAGTATGTCTATGATTTATTAAATATCGATTTTATTTGCAATAGGTTTGAAACAAATAGGCCATCGGCAGAAGCTGTTTTAGAAATTAATCCAGATATTGTCGCTATTGGTGGAATATATCAACAGTATTTATTAAAGCAAATTAAAGTGGAAGAACCATGGAATAGAATTAAAGGAGTAGTTGAAGGAGAACTTTACAATATTCCTGTTGGTTTTGTAAGTTTTGAGCAAACGGCAGCAGAAAGTCCTCTTTTTATCTATGATATGGCAAACAAACTATATCCAGATTTATTTGACTATGACATGGTTTCGCTTACCAAAGAGTGCTTTTCAAAGTATTTCTCTTACCAACTAAACGACTCAGACACAAACAATATTTTAAAGGGGCTTGATATAAATGGGGATCCTCTCATTTGGAAAGAATAAGAAATCGATCTTTATCTTTGTGGGCTTTGCAATCGTTCTAGTAATTTTGTTTTTTGTTGCTCTGATGGTAGGAAAATATACCATTGGGTTCAATGATTTTTTTAATGCTTTGTTTACATCTAACAATGAGTTTTCAACCGATAGAAGCGTCATAATGAATTTAAGGCTTCCAAGGTCTTTGATGGCCATATTAGTCGGCGCTGGTCTATCAGTTTCTGGCCTTGTTTATCAAGATTTGTTTCAAAACAAATTAGTTTCACCTGATTTTTTGGGTGTTTCAAGCGGTGCTAGTGTAGGAGCTGCTCTTTCTATATTGATAGGAATGTCAGGTATAGTAATTTGTCTGTTTTCATTTACATTCGGCATACTGACCATGGTATGTACTCTTTTCATTGCAAGAGCATTTAAAAATAAATCACCAATTATTCTTTTGCTATCAGGGATAATAATGGGTGGATTCCTAGAGGCTTGTTTAAGCTTCATTAAATTCATGGCGGATACTGATAGTCAGCTCGGTGAGATTACATTTTGGCTTTTGGGTTCATTTCAAAACGTTGTAATGAATGATGTTTATATCATGTTGCCAATTTCATTAATTTGTATAGTGATTTTAATAATTATCCGATGGAGAATAAATATAGTTGCATTAGGAAAAGAACAAGCGGAATCAAAGGGCCTTAACTATGGTTTCTATAAAGGATTACTCATAGTAATTGTTACCATTCTTACTTCGGCTTCTGTAGCTTTTGCAGGCGTTATCGGTTGGGTTGGCTTAGTGGTTCCTCATATTGCAAGGTTATTAGTTGGAAGAAATACAACAAAAAGCCTGCCTTTGACTATATTCATTGGGGCAATATTTATGTTGATATGTGACATCGTTTCAAGAAGTTTTACATTCTCAGAGATTCCGCTGTCTGCAGTTTCTGGTTTTATTGGGACACCTATTTTTATTGGAATACTAGCGTTTAAGAAAGGGGATAAAAATGACATTACTAGAAGTTAAAAACCTTTCTTATTCATATAAAACCAATCAAACAGTCTTAAACAGCATTAACTTGAAAATTGAAGAAGGGACAATAAATGTTTTGCTCGGCTTAAATGGATGTGGTAAGACTACTTTATTAAAGTTAATTGCTTCACTTTTAAAAACTAAGACATCAGAAATATTTATTAATGGAAAAAGCCTAAATAATTTAAAAAACAATGAAAAAGCTAAATTGATAAGTTATGTTCCTCAATTGTCAAGCAATGAAGAGGATTTCCTAGTTAAAGATTTTCTTTTGTTCGGTTTTGTGAGTGATTTAAAGTTTTATGAAAAGCCTAAAAATGATCAAGTGAAAAAAATGCATGAAGCCGCTGCTAAATTTGATATTGAATTACTCCTTAATAAAAAACTTAATGAATTATCTGGAGGAGAAAGACAAAAAGTATATATTTGTTCTGCCTATTTGCAAGATACACCATTAATTCTTTTAGATGAACCTATGAGTGCACTAGATTTAAAGAACCAAAGTTTAATAATTAGAATATTAAAAGAACTTAGAGAAGAAGGTAAGACGATTGTTTTGTCAACCCACAATCCAAATATAGCTCTAATTTTAAATAGCAACGTGATACTTATGAATAATGGTGAAATTTGCAAATTTGGACATTGTAAGGATATTGTGAAAGTTGACATCTTAAAAGAAATTTATGGTGGCCAATTAATATCAGCGAAAGAAGTGGAATACGATGAAGTTACAATTTCTAGATAAAATTAAGGTTTTTATCTTTGATATAGGAAAAACTATCTTCGATAAAGAAACTCAAATTAAATGTTCTAAAAATACAATTGAAGCTCTTAATTTGCTTAAAGAAAAAGGTTACAAAGTTGGTGTATGTACCATGAGAACCTTTAACCATATTAGAGATATTATTGATTTCGATTTTGACTTCTATATTTTAAACAATGGTTCATTTGTGATTTGCAAAAATAAAGTTTTAATTGATGTACCTTTAAATATTGATATTACCAAAAAAGATTATTTAACTTATACACCATATGAAACTTTTTACTCTAGTGATAAAGCAAAGGAAAAAGCGCTGGAAAATGGTTTTATTGCCGAAAACGAAGGTGCTGCTTCAAAATTTTATAATCTGATTTTATTTGACATAGAAAAAGAAGAATTAGAAAGATTAAAAACAAATTTTGATGCTTACTATTGGGAAACAACTAAAACAATAAGTTTGCAGAATAAAGGATGCTCAAGAATTAATGCTATACAGGTGCTGATCGATTATCTTGGCTTCAAACTTGAACAAGTAGTCTATTTTGGAGACGGGCCAAACGATTTAGAAGTGTTCGAGTTTGTGCCTTGTTCTATCGCGATGGGTGGTTGCTTTCCTGGATTATTAGAATATTCTACTTATCAAATTGATACTTGCAAAAATGATGGTGTAGCGAAGTTTATTTTTGAAAATTATGAATAATAATATAAAGAAATATCGATAAAATCGGCACTTTCTAGGGGTTTCGTTTATCTAGTAAGGGTTTCGTTTTGCTAGTAGGGGTGTCGTTTTGTATCAAAGCGATAGCACAAAGACATCTTATAACTAACATTTTGATACAAAGTAAGGGTGTCAAAATTAACGATATTTGCTCGAGAAATCGGGCATTTTTTATTATGTTGCGTTTTGCTAGTAGGGGTGTCATTTTGTATTAAAGCGATGGCACAAAGACATATTGAAACAACTGTGCTAATACGAGATTTTATGCTCAAATTAGCACTTTTTTGTTATTTTAGGGCATTTTTACTAGGGTTCAAGTCCCGTTATTAGTAAAATTGCTTATCCCGTTATTAGTAAAATTGCTTAGTTTTTTATTGCATTGTATTGGAAGGTGGGTTCTAATTATGCCTATTAAAACCGTGTGAAAATTATATATATCAAAAATTTGATTGGAAGAATAGGACTATTAGACCAGAAATAAAGAAAAAATTGATAATTGGGAATATTTAACAAAAGAAGATTATGAAACAATGACTTATGGTGAATAGTTTTATATATGGAATGGTTTTACACTTGAAGATATGGAATCGGGACAAACGGATGGACATTATTTAATAGGTTATTCAAAAAAGGGCTGTAAAAAAAGAGGTTGTATAAAAACCTAGGTTTTGAGGTGTATGAAAATCTTATGGGCTTTTATAGTTTTTTTATTTTACTTAAATTTTGTAAAGAAGTATAAATATTTTTGAATTCACATTTTTAGATTGCTGAATAAAACAAAAAGAATAAGCATAAACTTATAGTAATATTCTTAGATTATTTTCATTTGAATAAAACAGGCACAACACCTAGTTAATGTAGGTATTATGCCTAAGACAAGTTTAGTTATTTATTATAGTATCTTTATTAATTTTTTTAATTGTCAGAAAATATAAAATGATTGATATAAAGGCAGTAATAAACTCAGTAATAGGGAAAGCTATAAAAACACCATTTGCTTCAAAAGGAATGACTAAAATTAAAGCTAAAGGAATAATAATTATTATATATCTAAGAAGAGAAATTATTAGGCTTGTTAGTCCTTTTGATAAGCCTTCAAGTCCACCACAACAGGTAATAGAAATAGCGGAAATTATAAATCCAATAGATATAATTCTTAAAGCTGTAGAACCTAAGTTTATTATATTTTCACTTTCACTAAATAAGCCTAAGATTTGATTAGGAATAGTTAAACTTAAAATAGTTCCTATAAGCATGATTATGAGTGTTAGAAGGAAGGTATATTTAAAACATTCATTTACCTTATTTATTCTTTTAGCACCATAATTATAGCCTACAATTGGTCTCATACCTTGAACGAAACCATTAGCTGGTAAATAGATGAAAGTTTGTAGTTTATAATATATGCCAAGTATAGTTATGTAATCTTCATTAAATGGCTTTAATATGCCATTAAGTGCTGATATTAGTACTGATGGAAGTGCTAAATTTAAGGTAGCTGGTATACCGACTAAATATAGTTTTTTAGTATTGGTTAAGTTTAATTTATAACTATTTAATTTTATTTCTTTTTTGGCAATAATATAATATATTACATAAATTATTAATGATAAAGTTTGACCAAGTCCTGTTGCTAGAGCAGCACCGGTCATACCCATTTCGGGGAATGGTCCATAGCCAAAAATTAGAATTGGATCAAATATAATATTAAAGATACAACCTGCTATTAGAGCAATCATAGTTAATTTCATTTTAGCTATACCTTGAAATATTTTTTCAAATGTTATTCCTAAAACATTAGGAATGGTAAATGCAAAAGCAACTACTGCATATTCATGGCCCAAATTTAAAACATTAGTATTGTCAGTAAATAAACTTAAAAATGCCTGTGCTCCGACTAAACAAATTATTGTTAAAATAATTGAATGAATCAAGCTATATAGAAGTCCAAGTGACGCAGAATTATTCATTTCACTTTGTATTTTAGCTCCAAAATAATAAGATATAGTAGAACTAATACCAACCCCAAATCCGACTGCAACCGCAGTTATTAAATTTTGCATCGGATATATTAAACTAATGGCATTTAAGGCATCATCACCAAGTTGAGCTATAAATAGACTATCTACGATATTATATAAACTATTAAATAACATAGAAATTACCATAGGTAATCCTAATTTTAATAATAATTTAAAGATGTTTTGACTTTCCATGTTTACCTCCATAAAAAAAAGCCCATAGCTTAATGCTATGTGGCGAAAAAAGCAAATTGCTATAAAAATCCACAAAAGATTTTAGTAGTTAAATTATAACAAAAACAAATAGATATGCAAGATATTTTTTAAATATTTTTTAATTTAATTGCCTTAATGAAAAAATAGGTGTTTTATGGTAAAACCCGAGTTTGCCTAACATTTAAAAGAAAGTCCACGATTTTTTCTAGGAATCATTGACTTTTTGGCTTTTTATTAACTAATACTAACTTGAAAATTTCGTACGTATATTATGTGACTACTTGAAAATGTCTATGGTTTGTTTAAGCTCTTTTAATTGTTTTTTGTATATAACTCTGGCTTTTGAATGCAAGAAAAAAAGAACGTTTTATATATAATATATATAACTCGTTCTGAAAAAAATATTCATTAAAAAGTCAGGCAAAGTCGGGAAAATATACTAAATCTTTACTTTTTTTGTTATAATATCATAAAGGAGGTGTTTTTAGCGTAAGAGAAATTATGAAGAAAACAAGTATAATTTTAACAAGTTTAGTGTGCATAACTACAGTGTTTGGGCTTGCTTCTTGTAACGATGGCGGAGGTGGAGACCCGGCTATTTATAACATCACTTATGAAGAAAATGATAATTACAGAGTTATTGATTTTGATAGTCAATGACAAGAAGGAAGCAATATCCTATTTGATGTAGAGTCAACTAGTGTGTTTTATGAGATTGGTGAAGTCACTTACAACGGAACACCTATTAGCAGAGGCGCTTTAGGTTATCAGTTTATAATGCCTGGCGAAGATGTTGTTATTAAAATAGAACTAGAGCCAATCACTGAATATGATGATCCAAATGATTATTTAAGTTGGAATAGTAGTGTAATTGATGAAATATCGATGGCTAGTGAAGAAGATAAAGGCTATGAGTATCTAGATTGCGTTCAAAATCTAACCTTGGATTTCGATATGGCTGAATTCGGATCATACAATAGTGTCGACGAAAACAACACGGAAGTTCTATCTTCCAATCAAGACGTCATACCTAATAGTGCTATTAGTTTTGACCCTATAAAGGAAAGCGATTTGATTGGCTCAAGCGGTTCTAATATGGTTCGTGGTGGTTCAATAAGAGTTGACTTAAAGCAAATCAATCCAGGAACAGCAACAATCTATGCTCATTTGTCTTTCAACAATGCTGATGATGCAAAGCTAATGAGAACATTCACGGTTACTGAATATGGAAAAGTTGAAGTTGAAACTTGGAATGTACCATATACTGTCATTAATGAAACTAGCTATGATGATTTAGAGAATATTCAAATCTCTATTACTGATCAAGATTACGTTTACGGGAGCAATGCACCACAATATCAAGGCTGTTCTCTCGATGAATTAGTAGATGGGAAAGGAACGCTAGTATTTGCTGTTGGCCATTCTTATTCTGTAAGAGCTAATTATGCTGTTTGGAATGAAGAAGACCAAAAATATGAAACCACGGTTGCTCTTGATGTATATGATTGGACAGGACGAGGCTCTAGTACAAGCGGATTTAATCAAATTAAGAATGGTATTTTAACATTAGTTAGTCTTCCTACTGATACTAATCCAATTCAAATTACAATTGATAATTAAACTATAGGCAATAGCTTAGATAATTATTGAGGTTACTATTATGGTAGCCTCTTTTCTTTATTTGCGATAATTTGGGCTTCTTTTGGCTTCAGTGGGGTTTTAGAAAGTTTTTTACTCAAGAAAGAAGAATAAGCGAATGTGGTGTAAACGTGAGCCTTTTAGAACACAAGAGAAACGATAGTTAATCTATTTCTCAATTATTTACAATTCAACTCTTTAGCAGTATAATAAAGGCGAAAACGAGCGTGGACTTTTCCTGAGTCATCATCTTTTTGCCACACAACCTAGTGATGAATAAGTAATTTTGCATTTATCATGATTTTGGAAGGAGAATGATATTCATGGAAACTGATTTTATCAAATTAATTGAAACTAGAAGAAGTATAAGAAGCTATAAGAAAGAACCAGTATCAGAAAAGGATTTAAATAAGATTATTGAAGCTGGAACTTATGCTCCTACAGGTGGTGGAAGACAATCGCCTACCATTGTGGCTGTTACTAGTCCTAAGTATCGTGAAAAGATAACCGAACTAAATGAAAAGGTAAGAAAGACAAGTAATGATCCATATTACGAAGCACCTATTGTTATTTTAGTTTTAGCTGATGGTAATGCTTCTAATTTTGCTGAGGATGGCAGCTGTGTTTTAATGAACATGATGCTTGCTGCTCATTCTCTTGGACTTGGCACTGTTTGGGTTGCTAAAGAGCGTGAGATATTCGATAGTGAAGAAGGAAAAGAGCTTCTTAAAGAATGGAATCTTCCTACAACATTAAGAGGCGTTGGAGCTATTGCTCTTGGCTATGCTAATGAAGAACCTAAGGAAGCTGCCCCTAGAAAGAAAGATTATATCGTTAGGGTATAAAGCTAATTACAAATTACTTATTTAATTACTTAAGCCATCATTCTTATTTGACTAGTTTGGTGGCTTTTTATTTTTTAAGGATTGGGTTAATAACTGATAAATATTTTTTAGTTACTATTCACCGATAATTTGAAAAAGCAATTATAATTATAGATATCAATGGGACTTAGAAAAACGAAGTCCAGTTGAATATAGAATATATCTTTTGGAAGGTGGTAATCCGTTATTGCATAAAAAAGAAACTAATCATGAATTACCACAATTAGTTTCCAATTAAATATTAAGTTTGTTTCCCCCTTAGGGGATTGACAATATATACACAAATAATTACGCTTTTTTTATAAGTGTCCTTGACTTAGGGTACATATTAAAGTGATGTCTTTTTAAATTAAAATAACGTAAATTTATGTAAATTATTTGCGAAAACCGATTATTTTGAAGATTAGTTCCATTCAACAGTAATTTTTGCTTTTGTACTATAAGTATAATCCCAATTATTGTTCCAACCTTCTGGTTTTTCACTAAATTGACAATGAACTAATAAATCTACACTATTATGATTAAAAATTAATTCTCCCATTACTAAGACATTTGAAGGAATTGTGATCTCTTTTATTGCACAATTAGAGAAAGCTTGATTTCCAATAGATTTTAAATTTATACAATCTTCTAAATTTACACTTTCTAGGAAAGCACAATTCATAAAAGCTCCTTCCTTTATTGTTTCAAGTGTTTCTGGTAATTCTAAACTAGTAATTTTTAATCTGGCAAAACTTCTATTTCCTATATATTTTAATGTACTAGGAAGAGTAAGGCTACTTATAGAAGTTGCTTTAGTTGGGAACAATGAAGTATCAGATTTACCATCACTTACTCCAACAGTTCCCTCTTTAACAGTAAATTCAGTCATTTTTACATTATCAACTGCTAATAACCAATTATCTATATAAAAACCTCCATTTTCCCAATTAGATTGATTTTTATATAAATCAGTTGAACCAAATGCATTATATCCAATAGAAATAACACTAGATGGAATATTAATTTGACTTAAAGAATATAAGCTAGAGAAAGCTGAACTTCCAATTATTTTTAAGCCTTCTGGTAAAACTATACTTTTCAAATTTTTACCATTGTTAGTAAACGCATTAATTGCAATAACAATTGTTCCTTCTTTTACATTAATACTTTGTTGATTTAATAAATCATTATTTGTAGTAATCAAATAATTATCTACATATAAAATTCCATTTTCCCAATTTTTTGCATCATTATAATATCCAGATCCATATATAAAAGTATTAGTTATTTCAATCGGATTTGATGGCATTTTTATATTATTAAGTAATGTGCAACCACTAAAAACGTATGTTCCTAGTTCAACTAAAGTATTTGGTAGGACAATTGAACTTAATTTTGTACAATTTTCAAAGCTCATGTCACCTATACTTGTAGTTTTATTTAAATCAACTTTTTCTAAATTTTTACAATCCTTAAAAGCATATCCCCAAATTTCTTTAAATGAATCTGGTGCTATAAACTCTTTAATTCCAGATTCTGCAAATGCGTCATTTCTAATTTGAACTAATGATTGTGGAATATTTATTTTTTCTAATAAAGTACATTTTTCAAATGCATAATCTGGAATGACACTTATATTATCTGGAAGATTAACCTCTTTTAAATTAGTGCATCCATAACACATTCTATATCCTAAAGTTGTAACAGTTTCTGGAATTACAAGCTTTTCAATATAAATATTATTTAAAAATAATTCTTTTTTAATTTCTTTTACTTCTATATTATTAACTTGATTAGGAATAATAACTACATTATTTGTTTCACTAATACCATTTACTTCAGTTAAAACTCCTTCAGCACTTACAACAAAACTAATAGTAGTTGGAAGATTTTCTCCCCATTTTGCATATAAAGTTATGTTTTGTGTAACTTCATAAGGGAATGTAAGTTTATTTATAAAATTACTTTCAAAATACCAACCAAGAAAAGTATAACCTTCTCTTGTTGGAATTAGTTCTTCATTAATTACGCTAACATTTAAATCACTTACACCTTCTCCACCATTTAGTTCAAAGTGTACATTATATGTGTTTTTCTCCCATTTTGCATATAAAGTTATATTTTGTGTAACTTCATATGGGAACGTAACTTTATTAATATAAGTATTTTCTAAATACCATCCTAAAAATGTATAACCATCTCTTGTAGGTATAGGTTCACTAGATATAATAGATGTAGTAATAGAATCCATCTTATCACCTCCACAAGTATCAAAGGTAACTGTAAATTCTTTTACCGGTTCTTCTTTAAATAAGTAATTGGCATAAACATTAATATCTTGATCCAAACTTTTATTTAAATATGTGCCTTCTTTTAATTGATTATTAAATGTATCTTTATCAAAAAACCAACCAACAAATTCATATGATTCTTTTTTAGGAGCATCTGGAAGAGTAATTAACTCGTTTCCAGATGTCTGTAATGTAGAAAAAATGTCACCATCAACATAAAAATTAATTGTATATTCTTGTGGTTTGGGAATTACATTTTCTTCATAATATGCATAACTATTAATATCATGTGTAAGTGCTTTATTAATAAAATAATCTTCACTTAATTTTTCATTCCATGTATTTTTATCTAAATACCATCCCTTAAATGTATAATTATCTTTTATTGGAGCCTCTGGTAATGTAATAATTTCATATCCGCTAGTAGATATTTCACTAATCAAAATATCGTCGTCGTAAAAAGATATACTATAAGTTTGTAAAGTAGATTGTGAATCACCACAAGAGGTTAAAAATAATAGCAAAAATAAAACAAGTGATGTATTTATAGCTAACAATAATTTGTTTTTCATCAATAAATTCTCCTTTCAGTGCAATGAGTAATATAAACGCTAAATTTGTCATTTTCAAGTTGTTTGCAACTGCAAAAAAATTAATAAAATTTAGAAATTGTCAATATTTTTATAATAAAGAATAATAAATGATTGTTCAATTTTAAAAAAAGTAAATTTTGAATTATGTAAATCAAAAAAGAATTCTTAGAATATTTTTTATTTGTCAGTTTTATATAATTCTACTTTTTAATTTTTTAACAATCATTAGCTTTTCAAAGTTCGTTTTTTAAACAATTACATTATTAAATTTTTAAAGAAATTTTATTTAAAAATAATTTAAGAATTTTACAAAAAAATATTTTTAATTGTTTTTGGTTTAAATATAAATCATCAATTCTTTTTATAAGTGTTTGCATTTTTATGTAATAAGTACGATATTGATGTTTGCAAGCTTCAATTCCAAGGCATTTATTTCGGTTAAATTAGCAATTTATAAGGGGTGTCGTTTACCTAGTAGGGTTTCGTTTTTCTAGTAGCCTAACGTTTCTCTAGTAAGGGTATCGTTTAGCTAGTAGGACTAAAATTAGAAAATCCATAGTTTCGAGCCAATTTATATCTACTAGAAAAACGCAAGATAATAAAAAATGCCCAATTTCTCGGACAAATATCGTCAATTCTGACACCCTTATTTTGTATCAAAATGTTAGTTATAAGATGGCAGGGGTAGTAGG